>JALSTC010000528.1 GCA_026983935.1 Ardenticatenia bacterium | reverse complement strand
CCTGGCGAAGGCCAATTTTTATGAGCGGATGGCCCAACTGGCTGCGGAGCGCTACTTTGCCAGCGATGGGGCGGTGACCACTTCGCTGCGCGGGATGCTGGAGTCGATCAACGACGATCTTTACGCTCACAACCAGGAGCATCCCGATCAGCAGTTCTTTGCGGAGGCGATCTGCCTGGTGCTGCGCCAGCGGGATGTTTACATTGCCAGGACGGGCGGGGGGCTGTTCTTGCTGTGGCAGGGCGGCGCGTTTGAGACTTTTCCCTATGATCTGCAGGACCCGGAACTGGCGAACGGCCAGCCGCTGGGCTATGCGCCGGAGGCCGACCTGAAGCTGGCCCGCTTCACCGTACAGCCGGGGGATATGGCCGCTTTGAGCGATGCCGGGCTGACGGATATTCCACGTGAGGAGCTGGCAAAAGCCGCGGGCAGCGGTCAGGTGCAGCAGACGGTGGCGCAGTTGAAATCGTATCCGCTTGTCTCGGCGACGGCGCTGGTCATGCGCTTCATTACGCCGGATGCCCCCGATCCTGTGTCCGCGCCGGAAGCTGCCGCCCCTGTGCAAACGCGATCGGCTGCCACTCACGAATGCCCGGAGCCGGCTGCTGCCGTGTCCGGTAGTCCGCATGAAGACGTGGCGAAAAAGCCCTCCCGACCGTCATTGATGGCCCGTATCCGGCATTTATGGCAGCGCGGCGCATCCCGGCGGCAGGCCATCACGGAATCGGTGCCGCGTCCTTCGCTGACGGAGATCCAGACGGGGGGACGGAGCCTCATTTTCCGCCTGGGTGGGCGGCTGCTGCACCTGGTGCAGCGGGTGCTGCTGTGGCTCTCTGATGGGCTGCGCCGGGCACGCCGTCTGCTGGACAAAGTACTGCCGGAGCCGGAGCCGGGCAAGCCGCCTTCACTGCCAACTCCGCTGGCGGCGGCAGCGGCTATGCTGATCCCGGTGGCGGTTGTGCTGCTGGTGGTGGCCCTGGCGCTGACGACGCGGGACGAAACCGCTTTTGAGCAGTGCCTTTCGGAAGCGCAGATCGCGGCGGAAGTGGCGCGTCAGATTGAGGAGAACGGCTCTGGGGACCCGCAGCAGGCCTGGTTTGGCGTGTTGGAGGGGCTGAACCGCTGTGCGTCGCGCCGCCCGGATGACCCCACGCTGATGACCCTGCGGGAAGAAGCGCAGAGCCACCTGGATGAATACGCCGGGGTGGTGCGCTGCCCGATGACGCCGCTGCGCCGCTTTGAGCCGGGCGCGGACCTGCGCGGCCCGATCCTGCAGGGCGGGGTCAACCTGTACACGCTGGACGTGGAGCGCAGCATCATTTATCGGGACACGTTGAACGAGACGGGCAATGCCCTGATCCGTGACAGCGAGATCATCGTGCAGCGCGGCGACTCGATCGGTGAGTTTGTCATCCGTAATCTGGTGGATATCGCCTGGCTGACCGAAGGCGGCGTCGCCCGCCGCAGCGCCTTGATCGGGCTGGATTCGCGGTCGGGCGTGCTGGTCTCCTACTCGCCGACCTTCCCCCCGGCGACGGCTCAGGCGCTGATCGGCACAGACCGCTGGCTGCGACCGATCGCGATCGAGACCTGGCAGGGCCGGCTGTATATCCTCGATCCGGCGGCCAACCAGATATGGCGCTACCAGCCGATCGGGGGCGAATATCCCGGTGCGCCGGAAGAGTATTTCGTCGGCGATGATCGGCCCGATCTTTCCGATGCGGTGGACTTTGCTATTGACCAGACCGGCAATGTTTATGTTCTGCTGCGCGATGGCTCCATGCTCAAGTTCTATGCCGGGGAGCCGTCCTTCTTCCAGTTCGCCAACCTGCCAAGCGGCGGTGTGGGGCGGCTGGGCAGCGCCAATGCCATGTTTCTCGATACCGGCCTGATCTCGCCCGGCTTCTATATTCTGGATGCCGCCAACCAGGTGTTTTATGAGACGACACTGGCCGGGACGTTCATCCGGGGCTACCGCGCCCCGACGGGAACGAGCTTCCGCGACCTCAGCGGGCTGGCTGTAGACGACTCGGCGGAAAATCTCTACGTGACGGCGCGAAATCTGCTTTACCACATCCACAAATGTGAGTAGCCACAGGCTGCTGGCGAGGGAAAACGATGCCCCCATGGGCTTACTGGCTGTCCGTGCTGGCGCTGGGGGGGGCGGCGGTTTACTATGGCGCGATGATCTCCGGGCTGTATAAAGACCCGATCATGGCCCGCTTCCGGCGCTACGGAACCGAGCGCCTGCTCTATCCGTTCCCGCGATTTCTGCGCGTGCTTGGTGGGCTGGGCCTGCTGCTTGCCCCGCTTATTCCTGCGCCCTGGACGGCGGTGGTGTTCGGGCTGCTGGCCGTCCTGCTGATCATCGCCAGCTTCTTTGTGGAGGATATGCCGTACCTGCGGGCCATCCTGCCGCGCTGGTATGCATCTCTGCTGGCCGAGACCACACGCGAGGAGCGCCGGGCGATTGCCTATGCCTGGCTGCGCCTGCCGTTCAAAACCCGTATGCGCCTGAATGGGGATCAATACGCTTTTCGCATTTTTGTTGACGAAGTGCGGCTGACGATCATCTATGGGGCGCGGGACCCGGACGATCCCTGGGCCATGTGGCAGTGAGCGGTTGCCCTGAAGAGAGACGTGCGGCGGCGGGCGAACGCGGTATAATGCGCCCGCTGGAGATGAGATATCGGGTAGCGATTATAGGGTGAGCGAATAGATGCGAATTTCTCCCTGGATGATACTGATTCTGCTGATCGTGGTCATGGCGGCGACGGCGGGCGCGGCGGTGGTGGCCTACAGTGGGGTGCGCCAGTTGGCGATCGAGGCCAGCGATATTGCCGAACTTTCTTTTTTCGATCCGCTGGGACTGCGTCCTTCGCCGACGCCGGTCGGCGTTTTTCACAGTGCCACGCCGACGCCCACGCATATTGCCGCCGCGCCGACGGCAGACCCCGCCGGGCAGACGGAGCCGCAGGCAACCGAAGTTGCCCTCGCAGAGGCGTACACGCCCTGGTCTGACCCCAACCGGATCACGCTGCTGCTGCTGGGCATTGACCAGCGGCGCGGGGAGGAAGGCCCTTTCCGCACGGACACCATGATCGTACTGACCCTCGATCCCGTCCGACGCACGGCGGCCATGCTGTCCATTCCGCGCGATCTGTGGGTGAGCATCCCCGGTTTTGAGCCGGGGCGCATCAACACGGCCAATTCCATCGGCGATGCCTTCCAGTTCCCCGGCGGCGGCCCGGCGCTGGCGGCGGCGACGGTGGAGCGCAACCTGGGCATTCATATTGACCACACGGTGCGCGTTAATTTCGATCTGTTCCTGACGGTGGTGGATGCCATCGCGCCGGTGGAAGTCTGTGTCCCCCGCACGATCCATGATGAGCAGTATCCCGATGGCAGCTACGGCATCATGACCGTGCATTTCGATCCGGGCTGTCAGGAGATGAATGCCGAGCAGCTTTTGCAGTATGCCCGTGTGCGCCACACAGACGGCGGCGATTTCGACCGGGCGCAGCGGCAGCAGCAGGTGATCCTCGCGCTGCGTGACCGCGTGCTGAGCCTGGGCGGGGTGCAGGCCCTGCTCAGCCAGGCCCCGGCTCTCTGGGAGGCCGTGCGGGAGAATATCCAGACGACGCTGTCGTTCGAGCAGATTATCAGCCTGGCCCTGCTGGCGCAGGATATCCCGCCGGAGAACATCACACAGGCGGTGCTGGACGCCAACTACGTGCAGTTCGTCACCACCGCATCCGGCGATCAGGTGCTTTACCTGCGCGGTGATGCGATCCGCAATCTGGTGCAGGACCTCTTTAACCCGGAGCAGCTCAGCCGGGAAGACCTGCGGCGGCTGGCGAGCAGCGAGGACGTGACGCTGAGCGTGGTCAACGGCACGACGACGCAGGGCCTCGCCACCGATACGCGGGCGTGGTTAGAATCGCAGGGCTTCACCGTCGCCGAGATCGGCAACGCCACCACCTCCGATTACCGTGAGACGATCATCAAGGACTACACCAACAATCCCTATACCGCCCGTTTGCTGGCCTCGTTGATGGGTATTCCTGTCACCCGCGTTCGTCCCGGCAGCGATAATGCCACCATCTATGATATTCAGATCGTGGTCGGCGAAGACCTGATCCCGCTGGTGCGCGGACAGTAGACCGCAGGAACAGGGGAAACAAAAAGGGCGTCCCGCCGGGGATGCCCTTTTTTTGCCGTGCCGCTGGCGGTGGGTCAGCGCATGGTCAGGCCGCCGACGCTGCCGTCGGAAATAATCGTGATGCGCCGGGCCGCGTCCCGGTAGTCTGGCGTTTCCCAGATACCTTCATCGCCCAGCAGATTATTCTCATCACCGCTGATGCGCACCAGCCCGATCCCGGCGTTGATCTCGCCGATGCCGCCATCTGCCTCCAGCCGCACTGCCGCGCCGTCCGGTACGTCAATAGTGACCTGCCCGACTCGTCCGTGGATGCTCAGGTTGATATCTGCATTCTCGGCGATGGTGATCTGCAGCTCACCGACGCCGCCGTTCACATAAGCCGTGTAGCGTTCCTCCTGGGCGGGCAGGGTCAGATCGGTTTTGCCGACGCCGCCGTTGATATTCAGTTCGCGGATTTGCAGATCGCCCAGATCGAGCCGGGTGTCCCCCACGCCGCCGTTGATGTTCAATTCGAGGGGTACTGCCGGTGTCAGGCTGACGTACCAGTGCAGCTCCTGATCGTTGTTTCCGAAGGGGAAATTGAGGAGGCTGAACGGCCAGTTGAATTCGACTTCCTTGGTTTGTGACAGCCTGACGACCTTTTCCCGCTCCCCGGAGACCGCAAAGTCCACCTCGCCGAGGTAGGTCAGATCGGCTTCGATCAGGTTGGGGGAGTCGTTCAGTGCGGTGATGGTGAACGTGCCCAGCGACAGATCGAGATCAACACGGGCCGCGCTGGCGTCGTCGCGGGGGGCGCTGAAGTGTTCTGCACGGATCTCGGGGTTGCTGACGAGGCCCATTGCCGGCCCGACGAGCATGAGCACGATCGCCAGCCCGACCGTCCCCAGGCCGATGATGGCACTGGTGGCTGGCGAGCCGCGTCCGAACAGAAGTTCGAGGCCGATGGCGATCAGCAGCAGCGGCCACAGGCGGAGCAGCATCGCCAGATTGATCGCGGAAACGAGGCCGAGGTCGCCCAGCAGCCAGATAACCCCCACGCCGATCAACACCAGCGGCCAGAACAATGAGCGGTGATGTGTCATCCTTTTTGCCATACGGTGCTTCCCTTCCAGAGTAAACATGCGCTGCCCATGCTGGCGGGCAGGTGTGTGCCGCTTTATTCTGGTATACGTCCGGCGGGCGTCCGGGTTGCGTGCCAGGCGTCAGGGTGTGCGGCGGGCGTCGAAAGTGGGTGTGCCGCTCCCGACGCTGGTGATGACGGCGGGGATCGGATTGTTGAGATCGGCGAGCCGCAGTTCATAGGGGGCAGTTGGCGCGGTGGCGTAGACGGCGGTTGTCGGGTCGGCCCATGTCAGCGCGAACGCCGATTCGCCGTCGGCAGGGAAGCGGACCGGCGCTGCACCGGGCCGTCCCAGCCACAGGTCACCGGGAGCGCCAAAGGTGTAGGTGAACCCTGCCGCGCTCCACTGCGGCGGCTCCAGTGACCCGGCGGTGCCGGTCAGCAGGCGGGCGGGCTGGCTGCCATCACCGCGGGCCAGCACAAGCCCCAGCGTATTGGTGGCAGGGTCGCCCACCTGCTCCAGGTAGGTCATCCACGTGCCGTCCGGCGACCACCGGGGCAGCCCGAAGAAGGTGGCGGGCACATCGCCGATGGGGGTGGCGCTGCCTTCCACGTTCAGCCGCCACAGCGCCACCGTGCGCGGCGGCTGGCCCTGCGCGGCAGGGTAGACCAGATCGGGATCGGGGATGGCGGTCAGCAGCGCCTGCGAATCGGGCAGCCAGTGCATGCCGGGATAGAAGGCGTATTCGCTGGCGGTGCTCACGGCGTCGAAGCGCAGCAGGTCGGTCATGGCCTGGCCCTGCGCGTCGGTCAGCCGGATTCGGCCCTGTTCCGCGCCGTATATTCCCGGTGTGGTCAGTGCGATCAGGGAGCCGTCCGGGCTGATGGTGAAATCGCCGCCCTGGCCGTCCGGCAGCAGGCGTGTCGCCTCACCGGTGAGAACGTCGGCACGCCACAGATCATCGGCCTTACCGCCGCCGGGGCCGGGAAGCTGTGGCACAAGCACGGTGTTGAACAGCACGGTATGATCGTCCAGCCAGCCGATCTGCCCGATCTGGCGGGTATACTGCGCGGTGTCCACGTCCACGGCCAGCGCATCCGGCCCGATGAGTTCGCGCTCGGCGATGCCCTCGGCATCTGCGGCCCACAGCGCCAGCGTGCTGCCCTGCGGGCCGCGTGTGAAGGCAATGTAAGCCCCGTCCGGGCTGAGCACGGGCCGCACGACCGCGCCGGAGGCGATGCGCCGGGGAAATTCCTCACCGCTACGCCAGATCATCAGATTGCCGGACTCGACCCATGTCACCACAAGGCGGCCTGCTTCGACGGGAGTCGGCGCGGTGGTGGGCGTGGGCGTCGGGATCGCACCGGGCAGGGCGCAGGCGGCCGCAGACAGAATCAGCAGGAGCAGTGGCAGGTGCTGCTTCAGGCGGACTGCTGTCATCAGGGTAACGCTGTCCCGGCGCGGCCAGGGTGGCATGTGGGGTGCTCTTTCCTCGGCAGGGGGAGAGATCAATAGTCCCTGCCCAGTTTTGCGCAAAAACCCGCCGCCGTCAACCCGTCAACCTGTGCCCTGACGTTTTGGCGCTGTTTGTGGTACGGTTAATGGGGAAAACAGGCAGCATGCGTTGCAGCAAGTTGTGCACAGCAAGGAACAATGATGATTAACGGTTTTGACCCTGAATTTGATGATGCGACATGGACGCTGGACTGGCTGCGCGTGCCGCTGCTGCAGGTACCGCCGGGCGAATACGAAAGCGGCTACCGCGTGGTGCGCGAGTTCATGTATGATTTTGAGGCCTTTGGCCGCCGCTATCATCTGGATGAGCCGCTGGACGTGCGAGCGCTGTTCGACCCCAACAACGTGCTGTGGATGTCCGACGTACCGCAGGAGCGGATGATGATGTATAACAACGCCGGGCTGTCCTGGGGGCGGGTGCTGGTCGGCGGGGCCGGGCTGGGCCTGTATCCGCAGTATGTGACGCAGGCCACGTCTTTCACCATCATCGAGCGCAGCCCGATCGTGGTCAAGCTGGTCGCGCCTGTGCTGAAGGAAGTGATGGATCGGCGCGGCGTGGAACTGCGCTTCATCCTGGGAGACGCGGAGACCTACCTGGCCCGGGCCGAACCAGAAGAATATGACACGATCTTCCTGGATACATGGAATCGGCTCGACGCCACGCTGCTGCCCCACATCAACCGTATGCGTGACGACGCGGCCCGCCACCTTGCGCCGCATGGACGGGTGCTGCTGTGGGGCTACCGCTGGATGGTGCGGCTCTTCGAGGAAGCCTGCGCGGCGCTGCTGACAATCCCGCCCGGCGAGCGCGAGGCGTGGCTGGAGGAGCAGTTGCAGGCTGTGCCCGGAGCAGCACCGCTGCTCCAGCCGGTGGCGGACACTTTCCGGGGGCGGGCCGTCGGACGTGATGAACTGGACGAGGCGGTGGCGCAGTGCCGCGCCTGGGTGATGCGGTTGAAGGAGTAGGGCGTCCCGGAGGGCGGATTTCCGTCTGCTGCGGGCCACCGGGGGCCGGGAGGCGGTTGTGTTCGGAAGTGGGAGCAGGGCCATCGCCGGAGAATGAATTCCCCGGCTGAGATCAGGAAAGTCCGGATCAATCCGGACTGGATAGACGGGACCTGTATCCGCCCGGTTCATCCGAATATCTCCTGCTCAGAACCACTAACACAAAACTGTTCACGCAGGGAGTGCTGGCAGCTTTGGAAAAATTGAAGGGAACGGTCGAACGTATCACTTACTATAACGACGAAAACGGCTATACCGTCTTGCGGCTGCGCCCGGAGCAGATGCGGCTGGGAGCGCTGAGCGGCGATCTGGTGACCGTCGTCGGCAATCTGCCGGATTTGCAGCCCGGCGAGGCGGTCGAGTTCGAGGGCGAGTGGACGACCCACGCCAGCTATGGGCGGCAGTTCCGGGCGGAAAATGTCCAGCGCACCATGCCTGCCACCATCGAAGGGATGCGCCGCTATCTGGGCAGCGGGCTGATCAAGGGCATCGGCCCACGCACGGCGGAGAAGATCGTCAATCACTTCGGGCTGGAGACGATCAATGTGCTCGACCACGCCCCGGAGCGCCTGATGGAAGTGCCGGATGTGGGCCGTAAGCGGATGCGCATGATCGCCGAGGCCTGGCAGGAGCAGCAGGCGATCAAAGAGGTGATGCTCTTTTTGCAGGGGCATAACGTCTCAACTGCGCTGGCGATCAAGATTTACAAAACGTATGGCGACGAAGCCATCGAAAAGGTGCGGGAGAATCCCTACCGGCTGGCGCGGGATATCTGGGGCATCGGCTTTCTGACGGCCGATAAGATCGCGCGGGATATGGGCCTGCCGCCCGATTCGCCGCACCGCATGGCGGCGGGCGTGATCTACGCCCTGAACGAAGCGACCAATGATGGGCACGTTTACCTGCCGCGCCATGAGCTGGTGGCGAAAGCCGCCGAACTGCTGCGCGTGGAGGATACGGATGGCATCGAAGGCGCGATCGACCGCCTGCACGCCGCCGGGGAAGTGATGATCGACCCTATCCCCAGCGGCGATGCCAGTGTCGAAATTGAAGCGGTCTATCTGCCGTCGCTGTATTATGCCGAGCGTGGGGCGGCGCGGCGGCTGCGGATGATGCTTGATGAGCCGCAAAGCCGTCTGGCGGACATGCAGGATGTGCGCTGGGGGCCGTTCCTGGCCGGGCTGAGCGGCGAGTCGCAGGTGGCGCTGACGGAGCAGCAGCGGGAGGCCGTCCGCGCGGCGCTGACGAGCAAGGTCAGCATCCTGACCGGCGGCCCCGGCACGGGCAAGACCACCACCCTGCGCACCGTGATCGCGGCCCTGCGGACGACCGGCCACCGCTTCCTGCTGTGCAGCCCCACGGGGCGGGCGGCCAAGCGGCTGTCAGAAGCGACGGGTCAGCCCGCGCAGACCATCCACCGTCTGCTGGGTTTCAGTCCTGGCGAGGGTTTCAGCAGCAATGAAGAAAACCCGCTGGATACCGATATGGTCGTTGTGGATGAGGCCTCGATGATTGATCTGCCGCTGTTCTACAGCCTGCTGCGGGCCATTGCGCCAGATACGCATCTGCTGCTGGTCGGCGACGTGGATCAACTGCCAAGCGTCGGCGCGGGTGACGTGCTGCGCGATGTGATCCGCAGCGGTGTTGTCCCGGTCACCCGGCTGGGCCTGATCTTCCGGCAGGCAGAGACCAGCCTGATCATCCAGAATGCCCACCGCATCAATCAGGGGCAGCCGCCGGATACTTCCAACAAGGGGCGTGACTTTTTCTTCTTTGGCGCGGAAGACCCGGAAGCGGCTGCTGCGCTGGTGGTGGATATCGTGCAGAATCGCATCCCGGGCAAATTCGGCTATCATCCGCTGGATGATGTGCAGGTGCTGGTGCCGATGTATCGCGGCGCGGCGGGTGTGAATGCGCTCAACCAGGCGCTGCAGGCGGCGCTCAATCCGCCGGGGCGGCCCGCCGAACGGCGGCTGATGGGACGGCTGTTTCGCGTTGGCGACAAAGTGATGCAGACGCGCAACAACTATGACAAAGAGGTCTACAACGGCGACATCGGGCGCGTGCACAGCTTTCACTTCGATGCGCAGACCATGACCGTGCGCATGGATGAGCGGCTGGTGACTTACGACTGGTCAGAAGCCGATGAACTGATCCACGCTTATGCCATCTCGGTGCACAAGAGCCAGGGCAGCGAGTACCCGGTCGTGGTGATGCCGATCCTGACGCAGCATTACATGATGCTGCAGCGCAACCTGCTCTATACGGCAGTGACCCGTGCCCGCGAGATGGTGGTGCTGGTCGGGACACGCAAGGCGATTGCCATTGCCGTGCGCAACGATCAGATCACGCGGCGTTACAGTGCGCTGGACTGGCGTCTGCGAAACACAGAGTAAGTCTCCCCATTGTTATTGTTCTCCTCACTCTTATGATCCCCCGGTTGGATACAGCAGCGGCTCGCCCGGTGTGTTGTTATCTGCATTTGTGAAAAATTAGTTAAAAATTGATTTATCGCGATCCGAAAACCGTTTCTTAATTTATAATGGGTTCAACAGAGGGATTGCCGATCGCATCGTTGTAGGGGGGTAAATCTTGATGAGTGTGTTGGAACCGACCGTGATCGTTGAACCACTGGAAGGATACAACGCAGTTCGGATGGCATGGCAGCGCAGGGTTGATGTTGGAGATATCGAGGCCGCTTTCCGCGAGGTGCTGCGTTTACTGGATGATGCGGAAGCGCCGGTGCATTTCGTCATTGACATCGCAAGCAATCCCTCTTTTCCTCTTTTGACCACAATTCAGGGCGTGTTGAGCGGGCCGTTTGCACACCCGGCCCTGGGCGAATGCCTGGTTATCGGGGCGAGCGATATGGCGCATGTTTTCGCCCGGACGCTGGACAGGATGAGTGTTCGCAAACCTGTGCGCTGGTTTGCCAGCGCGGAGTATGCCCTGGATTACCTGCGTCACCTCCAGTACCGCGAAACGCTGGCGGGATAATCGCCGAACAGCTTCCCGGCTTCCAGGTCGTGGCAGTGTTGCCGCGGCCTTTTTTATTTGCGGTGCCGGGCCAATCTGCGCGGCAGGAGGATGGGGTATGATAGGGGCGGGCGGTTGGCAGGGGATG
>JALSTC010000527.1 GCA_026983935.1 Ardenticatenia bacterium | reverse complement strand
CCGGCTTTACTGTACACTCGAATCGTTACAGGCTCTCACCTTCCCTGGGGCATATTCACGGTGGCTGATCAGCTTCTCCTGGGCGCATTATACGACACTTTTGGCGAATGCCTGCGGCTCGCCTTTGAACACGGACTGGGCCTCGAAATCCAGTCCTTTGCCTACCCGGAAGTGCTGCAGGGCGATTGGCAGGGGCTGCTGCACGTCTACCGTCGAGCCGGGCTGGAGCGGTTGGAAGGCCCGCTGGCCATGCACGGCGCTTTCATGGATATGTCACCCGGCAGCGCCGATAAGCTGATCCGCGAAGCCACGCTGATCCGCGTCCGCCAATCGCTTGATATCGCGGAAATCCTGGGCGTGCGCACGGTTGTTTTCCACACTAATTTTATCGCCGCCATCCAGAGTGTAGGCTACCGCTACGACTGGACACAGCGCAACATTGATTTCTGGGGGCCGCTGGCGGAGCGTGCCGGGCGCAGTGGGATGGTGATCGCGCTGGAAAACATGTGGGAATTTGAGCCAGATTTGATCGTGGATATTCTGCGGGCCGTGGATTCCCCCTTTCTGCGGGCCTGCCTGGACGTTGGCCACAGCCATCTCTACTCCAGCGTTTCCTTTGAGGCGTGGCTGGATGTCCTGCAGCCCTATCTGGTGCACCTGCACCTCAATAACACCGATGGCAGTCTGGACGAACACCATGCCCTGACAGACGGCGTGCTGGACTACCGGGCTATCCTGAAGCGGATTCGCAGCCTGCCGGTGCAGCCGACCATGACTCTGGAGATGTATCACCCCGCAGATATGCAGGCCAGTCTGCGCTATTTTGACCTCTCTACCCCGCGCCAGGCGGCGCCCCCTTTTCAGGATAGCTATCAGATTGGCATCTTTTTCTGATGCCTCCCCCGCCTCCCGGATCAAACCTTGACAGTCCCTATGGCCAGAGTATAATAACGGCATCCAGTTTGTGCCTGTAGCTCAGCGGATAGAGCGTCTGTCTACGGAACAGAAGGCCGGGGGTTCGAATCCCTCCAGGCACGCCAGTGAAACTACAGAAGCCGGTGACTCCACCGGCTTTTTTTCGTCCACCCCGCGTGCTGCCACTCAGCCGGGGGATTCCAGCAGCCGATTAACCGTCTCCATGATCTCCTTGACAGACGCCGGCTTTTGCAGGAAGGCGTCCGCTTCCAGCTTCTCCGCGATCGATTCGGCATCCGGATGGGCAGAAATCACCAGCACGCGAACATCGGCCAGCTCCGCCGTACTGCGGATGAACCCCAGCACAACGTCCCCGCTGGCGGTGGGCATACTCAGGTCAAGCAGCACGAGGTCCGGGTGTTTTTTCAGGCCATGCAGCCCCTCCACGCCCTGACTGGCGATGAGGACATCGTGCCCCATCGGCTCCAGAATGGCCTGGTAGAGCTTGCGCATATCCTCTTGATCTTCAACTATCAGGATCGTTGCCATCATACCCCCGTCTGTCAGCAGCAGCACCCAACCATCGGCACGCGATAAAGACAGCGCAGGCGAAGCACTCCCGCCCTCTGCCATGCAGACTCATCGCCCGCATTATAACATGAACAATCCACAAGATTTACCGCCGTGCAGCGGCAGCACCCGGGCATTTGATCTCCGGGGCCAAGTGATGCTATACCGGGGGCAGAGTCGGCCTGGCCGCGCCGTGCGGCTGCCAGACAAGAGGAGATGTCACACATGGATCTCACCATTCTCACGCCGGTTATTGCGCTGTCAGTGCTTATCGAGCGGCTGCTGGAAACGGGCTTCAACGTTGTCGAAAGCAGCTACCCCCAGATCACACAGAGACCGAACTATGGCAAGAACAAACAGGTTGCCAGCACCATCGCCGGGATCATCCTGGGAATCATTTCTGCCTACCTGCTGGGCATTCTGTTCTTCACCAGCCTGAAGATAGAGACGGTGACCATCCATCCCGTGATTGATGCCATCTTCACCGGCGCGATTGCCGGAGCACTGGCCCCCTATTCGCATCAGTTGGTTGAGGCTGTGCTGAACCTGCAAAAGCTGCTGGAAGCCCTCAAGGAAGCGCGGGAGAACCTGACGACGGGCCAGGGCATCGGAACGGATTAGCCCTCCGGCGGGGCTGTCTTTTCCAGCACCAGCAGGTGGCTGAGGCCCAGCACACGCAGCGGCGTCCGCTCCAGCAGGTACAGGATATTGCGCAGCAGGCGGCCCGCCGTGCCCGTGCGGGCGATGATGTTGTCATAGCCGCCAAAGATGCGAGTGTAGTAAACGACGCGCACCGGCAGCTCTTCCAGCAGGCGCAGCAGTCCATGCCGCGTATATGCCC
>JALSTC010000526.1 GCA_026983935.1 Ardenticatenia bacterium | reverse complement strand
GCAACCCGGAAACCGGCCAGCTTGATGGTGGCACGCTGCCGGTGGATTTCGCGAAGAATGCGGAAAGCCTCGGCGCGCATGTGCTCACACCCGCTACCCGTGAGGAGCTGGCCGAAGCGGTGGAAAAGGCAAAGACACTTGATCGCACGACAGTGATCGTGATCGAGACCGATCGCACGCAGCGCGTCGGCGGCTATGAATCGTGGTGGGATGTGCCCGTGGCAGAAGTCTCCACCATCGAAGCCGTGCAGAAGGCCCGAAAAGCCTACGACGAAGCCTTGAAGCAAGAGCGCCATTACCTGTAAATCGCGTACATTCAGGAGTCTTGCTCCAAATCTGGAGGGAGACTATACTCATCAGCGCCGGGAGACATGCGGCTGCCCGGCGCTGATGATTTGCATCAGCAAACGGTCAACTGCGGTAAGGAGGGATAAAAAGGCGTGAAGCAGGCACTGCGAGGGATCACACTGCTTATCCTGTTGGTCAGCGCGGCATGTGTCAATGTGTACACACCGACACCTTCACTACCAACGGCAACCCTGCCCCCACTGGCAACCTTCACGCCACGTTATACGGCAACGCCTGTGCCAACATCCACACCACGCCCGACGTTCACGTACACCCCATCCGTGACGCCGATTCCACCGACCCCCTCCAATACCCCGACGGCCACGCCGACGCCGCCGATTCTGGGGCGCGTCTCTTCCGTGCAAAATGCCGTTAACATGCGAGAAGGCCCCGGCCTGACCTTCCCGGTCATTCTCGGCGTAGAAACCAACACCGACGTGATCATTCTCGCTGCCAGCGAAGATGAACGCTGGCTGAATGTGCGGCTTGAGGACGGCACGGAAGGCTGGATTGCGGCAGATTTGATCTTCGTGCTACCCACGGAAACGCCCATCCCGACCAACACCGTACCGGGAATTATTCCAGAGGTCAGCGGGACGCCGCTGGCAACCGCCCTGATCGGCGGACAGCCGATCACGGCCACGCCCAGCTTCACGCCGACAGCAGGGGAAGAGGCAGGAACAGCGGCCCCCACTCTGCGCACACCGGGCACGGTCACGGCAACGGTCACCAGCACGGCCACACTGGAACCCGGGGCCAGCATCCCGACCGTCACAACCGGCCCCAGTGCCAGCCCGACGGTCACGCCAACCAGCCCGGCTACCACTGCGTCCAGTGGTACGGTGCTGCCGCCGCAGCGCGGATACGATGTGCTGGCCTACTGTGACCAGTTCAATGAAGTGCCGCCGCCGCTGGCCGCCGGAACAACCATTGACGTGTTCTGGGGCTGGTTCGCCAGTACGCGGGACTATCTACAGCAGCACATCAACAACGCGATCTATGAAGTCACGCTGGACGGGCAGTTACTGGATAACTGGCGGCTGTACGCAGATGAGATTCGGCAGGAGCCGGATGGCAACTGGTCAATCTACTGGTACGTACCGATCGAAGACCCACTGCCGCCGGGAACGCATACGATCAACTACCGTGTCACCTGGCGCAACCCGATCTTCGACGGCTACAAAGAATACGGCCCTGGCACCGAAACCGAGTTTGAGACCGGAAGCTGCACCTTTGAAATTCGCTGATCTGTAGATGGCAAAGTCAGCGTGGATGACTCCATCTTGACCACCTTACCGATCGTGATAAACGCCGCCGCCCTGGGCCTCATGCTGGCTGTCCTTTTCGGCATGATCTTCTGGAGCCGTCCACCATCACCGGTCGGGCCGGCGCTTGCCGTCCTGGCGCTCAGTGACAGCGTACTGATCGGCATCAACCTGCTGATTCAGGTGCAGGGGTACGTCAACGCCACCGACCCACATCTGGCTGTACTGACCAACCTCGGCGTGGATGTATATGCACTGACTACGCTGACCGCGTTCATCCTGGCTGTCGCCATCGGTAATGTGCTGCGTGAAGCCTACAACGTGCTGATCCGGGCCGGGCTGGTGCTCTGGGTGCTGTTTCAAGGCCCACTCTGGCAGTATGAGCTGCTGTCCGGCCCACTGGAAGCAGGGCTATCCGGAATAGAGATCAATCTGGAAAGCCCGATGGCCTTCTATGCCTTCATGATCATTCTGACTTACCAGGGATTGACGCTCTGGCTGGTCTTTCGCAGCCGACATCACAGCCGCTACAAGTGGCTGCTGTGGGGGCTGGTCGTCTTACAGGGCGGGCATATCCTGGCACTGATCATCCCCGTCTTAAGAGTGCTCGGCGCCGCCACCTGGGTTTCTGCCCCTGCGGCCCTGCTGTTTGGCTACAGTCTGTTCCGGGAACGAACGGCTCCTGCCCCCGCCTGACTCCTCATGCTGGTGACC
>JALSTC010000525.1 GCA_026983935.1 Ardenticatenia bacterium | reverse complement strand
CGCCGGATCGGGGTAGTGGTTCAGGATGCCAAAAGCCAGCGATGAGCCGTCCGGGCTGAAGGCATAGCGTCCCAGCGAGCAGGCCACGATCGGCGCGGTGGGCATATAGGCCGCGATGTAGACGCCGTTGTAGATATCATAGACGCGCACGCTGGGATTGCCTGCGTCATCGGTCAGGCAGGCGGCCAGCAGTGCGCCATCCCGGGAGATCGTGACCTCATGCGGATAGCTGGAAGTCCCCGGCGGCAGGGGAAACATCATCGTCGTTGCTGCCGCGCCATCCGGGAAGGCGTGCACCATCTGACCGGTCGTGGAATTATAGGCCCACGCGGACCATGAGCCGCCCGCCGCTGCGGGCTGCACCGCAGCGCCTCCTGGCAGCAGGCCGGTAAGGATCAGAACAGCCGCAATAAAAGCGAACGAGAAACGTTTTCTCATCATAATCCTCTCTTCAAGTAATATGATAGACATCGCCTGCCAGCCCCATTATAGGACAGACGGCACATCAATGTGAATCTGACCTAAGTCCCATGACAGTCAAATGAGAACAGTTTCCTTAGTGGCACACATCCGGCATGATCTGGGGTACAATCGAGCGCCGGAGCCGCCAGTCTGGTCGCAGATAGATGCCCATGTCTGACTTTGCCATTCAAATGAAAGAGGTGACGTTTGCCTACCCGCCCGTGCTGCCGGGCGGCGATCCCGTGCGCGTGCTGGAAGGCGTCTCGCTGGACGTGCGGCCCGGTGAGTTCATCGGCCTGATTGGCCCGAACGGCGTCGGTAAGACAACTCTGCTGCTGATTCTGGCGGGGCTTGCCCCGCGCCTGACACGGGGCCGTCTGCGCGGCGAGGTGCAGGTGCAGGGCCGGGCGGGCATGGTCTTTCAGGAGACGGAAGGGCAGCTTTTCAACCCGACGGTCGAGGCCGAAGTCGCCTGGGGGCTGGAAAATCTGGGACTGCCTGTAGCCGAGATCGAGCGGCGGCTGGACTGGGCGCTGGAAGCGATGGGCATCGCTGCCCTGCGGGACGCCGTGCCGGGCCAGCTTTCTGGCGGGCAGCAGAAGCGGGTCGCCTTAGCGGCCACGCTGGCCATGCATCCCGATGTGCTGCTGCTGGACGAGCCGACTTCCGGGCTGGACCCCGCCGCCCGGCTGGATGTGCTGGCCGCGCTGGATGAGCTGCACCGCGTCTATCCCGTAACCGTGATCATGGCGGAGAACGATGCGGAGACCGTCGCCCGTTTTGCGGAGCGGGTGCTGGTGCTGCATGAGGGGCGCATCGCCCTGGACGCGCCGCCGCGCACCGTCTTCCGCAGGATCGCCTGGCTGGATTCCATCGGCGCACCGGTGCCGCCCGCCGCCAGGCTGGCAGCCATGCTGCGCGAAGCCGGGCATGACATGGACTTCCTGACGCTGGCGGAAGCCCTGGCCGTGCTCAACGCCGACTGCTGAAGCCTACACCACGCCGTCCAGCACCAGAAAGCGGAACAGCAGCCACACCGTCGCCAG
>JALSTC010000524.1 GCA_026983935.1 Ardenticatenia bacterium | reverse complement strand
CCGACAAACCCGGCGATAAATTTCGTGCGGGGATGGTGATACAGATCGGCAGGTGTATCAAAAGCCTGCAACTGACCATCCATGATGACGGCGATACGGTCGGCCATTGTCATCGCTTCGACCTGGTCGTGGGTGACATAGACGGAGGTGATGCCCAGCTTCTGCTGCAAGCGCCTGATCTCGCCGCGCATCATCAGCCGCAGCCGCGCATCCAGATTGGAGAGCGGCTCATCAAAAAGGAGCAGGTCCGGTTCTTTGACCAGCGCCCGGCCCAGCGCAACACGCTGCTGCTGCCCACCGGAGAGTTCCCCCGGCTTGCGGTCGAGCAAATGCCCGATGCCCATCAGGTCAGCGACGGCCTTCACTTTTTCGTCCTGCATCCGCTGTGACATGCCTGCCAGACGGAGCGGAAAGGCCATGTTGCCAAAGGCGGTCATGTGTGGGTAGAGCGCATAGCTCTGAAACACCATGCCGATGTTGCGCTCGCGGGGCGGCACGCGGTTCATCACCCGTCCGTCAAAACGGATTTCGCCCTCAGTGGGTTTGTAGATGCCAGCCAGCATGAGCAGCGTCGTGGTTTTACCACAGCCCGAAGGGCCGAGGAAAGCGACAAACTCGCCCGATTTGATCTCAAGGTCGATGTGGTCCACCGCAACAACCGAGCCGAACTTCTTGGTCAGGTTTTGCAGGGTGACTTCCATGGTCAGGAGGCTCCTTTACTACCACCCGCGAAGATACTCAGCAGGTATTCCTGAGCAAAGAAGAAGAACAGGAGCACCGGGATCATCTGGAACAGGCCTATTGCAGCGACCGACCCCCAGTTCACCGGCGCGGTTGCATCAATCTGTGCTCTTAGATAAACGGGCAGGTTTGCAGTCCGCGTGCCGATGGTGAATGTGGTGGGAATGAGGAACGCACCCCAGCCGGAGATAAACGAGAAAATGCCCAGCGCCATGATCCCGGGCCGTATCAGAGGCATCAGAATCATCCGCCAGGTCTGGAAGTAAGTCGCGCCGTCAACCAGCGCCGAACGTTCTGTGTCCCAGGGGATGTTGTCAAAAAAGCCTTTCATCAACCACACGCCCAGCGGAAGCTGGAAGGAAACCATCACCAGCGCCACGCCCCCCAGCGAATTGAAGCCGATCGCATCACCGACAACCGGAAGGTCTCCCAGGAACTTCAGCACGAAGAAAATCGGGATCAGGAGCGTGACGGCAGGGAATCCATGCAAAATCAGAGTTAATGATAGAAAAGGACGCCGCCCGGGAAAATTCATGCGCGACAGCGCATAGGCGGCCATACTGGAAACCAGCACCACGGTGATGGTCTGGTATACCGCAATAAGAAAAGTATTCAGCAGCGTTGACCAGATGCCCAGTTCCATCTGTGATAACTGGCTGAACATCCCCGCCGCAAAGAAAATCATGGTCAGGGTCAGGGCAGTTTTGACGTTCTGTATGCTTCCGGCAAGCTTCAGCAGAGTCTGTTTCCAACCGGAATCTGCGCCCGCAAAGAGCGCATTCACCGTGACTGACAGCGCCAGCAGCAAGAATGTCGTAAACGCCGAGGACACGAACACATCAATCCCGATCTGCCACAGATCAATGCCCGACTCTATCCCCTCGTATAAAAAGGCCCAGTTGTCCAGCGTCAGGCCACCAACGGGCACCAGTCCCTCGGTTCGCCGGGAAAACGAAGCAACGATCAGCCAGGCATAGCCCATAAGCAGAGGAATCAGCGTCACGGCGAGGAAAACATACGGCCCCCACGTGCCGGGATGATACCATGGACCTCTGACGACATCTTCATCCATTTTGTATACCCCTCCCCCTACAGCACTTCGATCTTTGGCTCCGAAACCAGCTCACCAAAGCGGAAGTAGCGCATATAGATCACCGACAGCGCAATGCCAATGATGACGAGGAAAACCGCCCACGCTGACGCCTGTCCCCACTGCGCGTTGCCGAAATAATTGGCCAGCGCTCGCTTGTAGGCTGTGAGTGCCCAGACCTCGGTGCGGTAAAGCCCCGGCCCGCCATCGGTAAGCAGCCAGATCATTTCGAACGATGTCAGCAGGGAAAGCGACTGGTAGGTCACCACAAAAAGCAGTGGCCAGCGCAAATACGGCAGGATCAGGAAACGAATACGCTGCCAGATCGTCGCGCCATCCACCAGCGCCGCACGCATCAATTCCTTGGGAATCGACTCGATGGCCGATGTAAAGATGATCATCCCGAAAGACGCGCCGATAAAGCCGTTCGACAGAATGACAAACAGCCAGGGGCTGCCATGCGCCGAAAGCCAGTTGACTCCTTCAACACCCAGCGGGGCCAG
>JALSTC010000523.1 GCA_026983935.1 Ardenticatenia bacterium | reverse complement strand
CTTCTCTGCCACTTCTCGGCTGTGAGTCACCAGCAGTGCCGCCGAATCCGGACCGTGCTCAGCCTCCACTAACAGATCAAGCGCCGCGAGACGTGGATCGGCATGTTCATCGGCGAGAATAATTGACTCGCTTGGCCCGGCAGGCAGGCCAACATCCACCACGCTGTAGAGCAGCCGCTTGGCTGCAGACACATAGCTGCTGCCAGGACCGATGATCTTGGACACACGCGGCACCGTTTCTGTGCCATAAGCCAGCCCGGCAACTGCTTGCATCCCACCGACGGCATAAACCTCACGCACGCCGCAGATTTCAGCGGCATACAGCGACGCTGCATCTACCCTGCCATCGGGGCCGGGTGGTGTGACAACCACCACACGCTCGACGCCAGCCACCACGGCAGGGACAGCCAGCATCAGCATAACCGACGGAAACGATCCCTTGCCTCTCGGCACATACAGCCCTGCACTGGCAACCGGAGTGACCTTCTCACCGGCCATCACACCCGGCATCACTTCCATAAACCACATTGGCTCCGGCATCTGCTCCGCATGAAAGCGCTGAATATTGGTGTGGGCCTGTTCGATGGCCTCCCGCACATCAGGTGAAAGAGCACCCCGCGCCGCTGCAAAGTCTTCCGGAGGGACACGAAGCATGGCCTGTGAAAAATCAGGCGCATCGAACTTCCGCGTGTAATGCACCAGCGCGGCATCTCCTTCCGCCCTGACTCGCCCGATGATTTCCTCCGCGGTGGGCAGCAGTGAGGTTATGTCCTGTTCAGCCCGCCGCATGATCTTTGCCAGTTCTTCTGGAGAGAGTTTGTTAAGCTCACGAAATTGCACCACCTGCTTTGCCCTCCTACAAAGATAAAGAGCACGGAGGGAGGCCATCCCACCCGCGCTCTACTGCACCGCTAACTAACGCCGACACTTAACGCGCCGGGGACAGCTCCTGAAGGAACGCCGACTTGCGGCGTGTGCCATCCCAACGAATGTCAGGAATCAGCACATCCCGAAAATGGTTAATCCGGTCTTTATGGGCCATCAAATCGCGCAGCATGATTTGCAGCTCGGCTTCCACGTCATGCGTGGGCTGGTAGCCCAGATTCAACAGATGCTCATGGTCCGGATTGTAGTAATGTTCGTCAAGCTCGGCACGCGGATTCTCTATGTTCCGTACTTCGACGTCCAGGCCCAGTTCTCGACCGACCTTCTGTACTTTGAGCGCCAGTTCGGTCACATCGTAGACTTCTTCGAACTGGTTGAAGACACGATACTCACCCGCTTCTGGGGGATTCTCAATCGCAAGCGTCAGGCACTGCATTGAGTCACGGAGGGGCAGGAATCCTCGCTTCTGATGTCCACGTCCGAACAGTGTCAGCGGGTGACCGATCACTGCCGAGCAGCAGAAGCGGTTCACTGCCGTCCCAAATGCCTGGTCAAAGTCGAGTCGGGTACGCAGACGCGGATCATCGCCCATTTCGTCTATCTGCGTACCGAACACCACGCCCTGCATGATATCCGTCGAGCGCAGCCCCCAAATCTTGCAGGCAAACATGATATTGTTCGAATCGTGGACTTTGCTCCAGTGATAGAAGCTGCCTGCCTGTCGAGGAAACGGCAGCCGATCTTTACGTCCCCTATACTCGATCTCGAAGAAACCTTCGGGAATGTCTACGTTTGGCGTGCCGTACTCACCCATCGTGCCCAGCTTCACCAGATGGGCATTCGGGCATGTATCCCGCATGGCAAAGACCATGTTCAGCGTGCCCATCACATTGTTGGTCTGCGTCCAGACGGCGTGATGGGCATCGATCATCGAATAGGGTGCGGACGGCATCTCACCCAAATGCACAATAGCATCCGGTTGGAATTCTGCCAGGAATCTGTATACAAAGTCGTAATCCAGCAGATCGCCCACACGGAAATCCGGGCGCGTGCCAAAGCGTTCTTCAAATGCGATCAGGCGCTCGGCCATCGAATAGATGGGAATGGCGCTGTCACTGCCAATTTCAGCGACCCATTCCCGGCGTAAAAAGCGATCAATGCCGGCTACTTCATGGCCTCGCGCGGTCAGGTACTGCGCCAGCGCCCATCCCAGGTAGCCGTCCATGCCAGCAATCAGAACTCTCATATTTTTCTCTGCCTCAGGTGTCTGAATTCGTCACACAAATCGAGGTAAAAGCGCCGGCGGTTCACTGTTAGCAGATAGCAGCGTATCTGTCAGGGTAAACTCACGTTGTGCGCATACGCCCTAAGGGCCGCTGTAGTCTAGCCCGTAGGTAGAAGGCTGTCAAACGTTCCGCCGATTCTTTTGAGGCCCCCTACCCCGCGGCATCAT
>JALSTC010000522.1 GCA_026983935.1 Ardenticatenia bacterium | reverse complement strand
CAACTTCCGCGACCAGCGCCAGGTCTGGATCGAAGAACTGCTTCATCTGGCCGATCACATACGTCATTTCCTCATGCGTCGGCGGCACGAATCCCCAGTTATCTTTCCATGCGGCCTTGTACATCTGCTCCAGCAGATCAATCTCCCGGTCGAAGTGTTTCATATCCGGCTTGCGCAGCGTGATCTTGCGGCGCTTCTTGACCTTCTCCAGCACACGCCTGATCTTGGGCGGCACATTCTCACCCATCAGCGATTCCCGCCGAATGCGGTAGGAGAGCAGATCCATCACACCGCTGAAGCCTGCTTCTTCCACATATGTCTTGTAATACGGCGGATTGTAAGGCATCAGAATCACATGCGGATTGTCAAAGTAGTCTACCTGCAGGCCGAATTCGCCCAGGTCGCCGAAGCTGGCAGGGCCGCGAATCGCGTCCAGCCCCTGCGCACGCACCCAGTCTTCCGCCGTCCGCAGCAGGGCCAGCGCCGCTTCCCGATCATCCAGCACATCAAAAAGGCCAAACCAGCCGATGTTTTCGTTGTGGTACTCATTGTGATGATGATTAATAAATGCGGCGATGGTGCCCACCACTTCTTCCCCACGCCAGGCAACGAAATACTCGATCCCAAGATGCGCCAGCATGGGATTGTGCTCGCGATCAAGCAGTTCTTTACGCATGGAAACCAGCGGCGGCACCCAGTTCGGATCGTGCTCAAATACTTTCCAGGGCAGACGGATAAAAGCATCCCGATCAGCGGGGGATGCCATACGTCGAACGGACACACTCGCAGTCATAGACCACTCCTCTGAATAACAGCGCTGCGCTTCAACACCGAAATGCATTCCTCAATCGGGGGCAAGGCATACACATCATATGATACCGCAGCTACGACCAAAACGGTGAAAGAAGCAATTTCATGATTTTTAACATGTAAATTATCGTATTATGCGATTATTAGCAACTTTTCCCAATCTCTGGTGTTTTGATGTAATATCTGGTTATCACACTTTTCGCCGAGCCGCATTTTTCTTTCAAGGAGGCAAATGATGGGCCCTCGAAAACGCGACATGTACCGGATGCCCTGGTCAATGAACGATAACCCGATCGGCTGGCTGGAAGTTACGGATAAATGCAATATTTACTGTCGTGGCTGCTACCGGCGCAACATGACCGGCCACAAGCCGCTGGAGCAGATCAAAGAAGAACTCCGCTTTTTTAAGGAATGGCGCAACTGCGACAATATTTCTATTGCTGGCGGCGAGCCGCTCATTCACCCGGACATCCTGGACATTCTGGCCTACATCCGTGAACTGGGCATGAAGCCCCTGATCCTGACCAACGGCGTCAAACTGGTGGACAACAAACCCTTTCTGGAAGAACTCAAACGCGCCGGGGCCATCGGGTTTACCTTCCACATTGACAGCGAACAAAGCCGCCCACACTGGAAAGGCAAGAGCGAGATCGAACTCTGCGAACTGCGCCTCCAGTACGCTCGCATGGTCAACGAGGTCGGTGGGCTGTTCGTGAGCTTTGGCGCGACCATTTACCCCAGCAACCTGCACATCGTCCCGGAGCTTGTCCGCTGGGCCAACGAACACATTGATCTGGTGCATGGCCTGGTGTTCATCACATTCCGCGGTGCACCGCAGGACGGCCTGTTCGACTACTTCGTGGATGGGAAACCCGTCAAGGTCGAGGTCAGCTATACCACTGACAGCACCGAGGAAATCGGGATCACTTCTCCTGATGTTTACGCCGAGATCAAGAAGGCCAACCCCAATTATGAGACGGCGGCCTATCTGGGCGGTTCCCAGACCCATGATGCCATCAAGTGGCTGCTCAATGTGCAGTTCGGCATCAAGGGCCAGATGTTAGGCTCCATCGGACCAAAGGGCATGGAACTGGTGCAGACGTTCTACCACCTGTTCCGGGGACGCTATCTGGCCTACACCGCCATGCACAAGCTGCCCAAGATCGCTTTTCTGCTCGGCCTCGTTGACAGGCAGGGCATCGGGCGGGCGCACCGCAACTACTGGAAGGCCGTGCTGCGCAACCCGCTGCGCCTGTTCCAACCGGTCTACACGCAAAGCATCGGCATCATCCAGGCCCCGGACATTCTGGAAGATGGACGGCAGGACATGTGCGATAGCTGCCCGGACATGACCGTCTGGGACGGCAAGCTGGTACATTCGTGCCGCATGGATGAGTGGCGGCTCTACGGCACCTATGTCACCGCTCAGCGTCATGCGGACGTCGGCGGCAACGGCGGCACCTCCACCCCGGAGGCAGTTCCGACAGAAGAAGCTGAAGGCGACCTGACCCCCGCCCGCTGATGCAGG
>JALSTC010000521.1 GCA_026983935.1 Ardenticatenia bacterium | reverse complement strand
TGTGCAGGGTGTCACGTATCGGCAGCCAATTATAGAGCTGCGCCAGGAGGTGGCGTTTTCGGTTCGGAGCGCTCCCTCACTTCAAGCCGCCCGGTGGTCTGTGGTAGTGGACGGACGCGCTGGCTGATGATGTGCATTTTCTCGTCGGGCAGAATGCTCAGCAGCGAACACTGTATCCGCCACTGGTCGCGCTGGCTGGTCATGTAAAGAATGGCCTGCCCCGGGATGGGGGTCTGGCCGATCGAAAAGCCGACCTGTTTACCCCGCACGACTTCCAGCCCGCGCATAATCAGGCGTGGGTCGAAGTAGTAGTGCTGATCGCTGCTGAGTGTAATGGGCTGCCCGTCTATCTTAAAATGGCCCGGCGTAAATTCGACGACGATTGCCAGATTATCCCGATTGATTTGTTCCATTGCCTCCAGTCGTCCCAGGTTGGCAATGGCCAGATGGACGGCATCGGCGATGGCGATGTAGGTTTCTTTGTGTGTCTCTGTGGGAAACTGGGCCATCTGGTCGAAGAACGGCGGAGCCTGGAAGCTGGCAGCCTGCCAGCGCCACTGCAGAACATATTCGCCATGTGAATCTCGCACTGTCAGCGCGGTATGCGAGCGGTTGATGCGTGCCCGCAGTCCGGTGATGTTATGGGCGGCATGCCCGGCAAGCATACTGGCGATGAACGGTGGGATCAGGAAGAAGCGATAGGGCGATTCCGTCTCCTCCATCCATTCCCAGCTTGCCACAAAGCGCCGTTCACTGACGACAACGAGCCGCACAGATTCTGGCGTGAGCACACACAGGACCGGCCCATCCGTCCAGCTTTGCGCCCATCCCAGGCCGCGGCGAAGGGTTTCTGGATTGAGGCGAATTGGCTGTGTCTTATCTGCGGGTGTCATGTCCGTTTATCTCCCACTCCAGTATAGCCGAATCCAGAGACAGACGAAAATGCACATTTGATCATTCGAGTGATCAAAGCCGCATGCTGGCGTCAGCAGCACGCGAGGCTGTTTTGAGCGCAGCATGCGCGATGGTTGAGTTGGCCGGTAACCTATGCTACAGTGACTTCAAGTTCTTGTTAATTAATGATTGGAGGTGCATGATGCGTAAAGTGGCATGGGTCACATCCGTTATTGCGGCCGCAGGTGTGGGGGCGTTGATCATGGTCTTCGTCTCCGGCGGCTTCCTGCCTGTTGTGGAGGCGCAGGCCGTGCCTGCGCTCACGGACTGGCAGGTAATCGATCTGACACAGCCGCTGTCACCCGACATTCCGATCTGGCCCGGTGACCCTGAGTTCGAGATCGAGGCATGGGCCACCTATGAAGTGGACTATTATTTCATCAACCGCATTTCTATTGGCGAGCACAGCGGTACGCACTGGGGAACGCCCAATACATTTATCGAAGGGGCACGCAGTGCCGAAATGTTCACGGCTGAGGAGCTGGTAGTGCCTGCTGTGGTGATGGACGTCCGCGAAGCCGCAGAAGCCGATATAGACTACCGTGTGTCGGTGGATGACGTGCTGGCCTGGGAAGCGGAGCACGGCCAGATTCCCGAAGGCAGTGTGGTGATCATTTATACCGGCTGGCAGGATAAATGGGACAATCCGGAGGCGTTCTTCAGCATTGATGCCGACGGGGTGATGCACTGGCCGGGCTTTGGCGCGGATACGGTGGCTTTCCTTGTCGAAGAGCGCGGTATTGCGGGGCTGGGGACGGATACCCATGGCGCGGACCCGGGCAATGATGAAGAATTTGGGGCCAGTTTCAATATGTATAATGCCGATGGCATGATTCTGGAGTGCCTGGCGGGGCTGGATCAGATGCCGCCGGTTGGCGCGACTCTCGTCATCGGTGGCTGGCCGATCGTTGGCGGCTCGGGCAGCCCGGCGCGTGTGATGGCATTCGTCCCTCCGGCAGAATAGACCGCTTTCCGCGGGGTGGGGCGGAAAAAGCCCTGCCCCGCAGCCTCTCTTTCAGGTGATTTGCCCCTCAATCGTGGGATGCGTAGAATGGGGGCAGTCGGTAAAGCTCAGGAGCTGACTGCAAAGATGCCGGAGCTGAGGAGAGAGAGCCATGTCCGCTCGTAAGATTTGCCCCTATTGCGGACACGAAAACCTTGGTCGCGCAAAGTATTGTTTTCAGTGTGGTCGTCCTCTGGAGCAGGAGGCGGATTCTGCTGCAGCGGTCGGTAACGTGGAAAGCGTTTTCAGGCGTGATCAACGGGTGGAACAGGCGATGTGGTCGCCTGGAGAAGTGCGGGCGGACGATCAGGCTGAGGTGCAGGAGATGGGCGGTGGTCGCCAGGTTGAGGAACCTGTGACCTGCCTGACCTGTGGTGCATTCA
>JALSTC010000520.1 GCA_026983935.1 Ardenticatenia bacterium | reverse complement strand
GATTCCCCTGCCCGGTGAAGACTCCGACGCAGTGGACGTCCCGCTGCCCAATGTGACGCTGGCCTGCACCAACTACGTGCGCAGTGCAGCCAATAACGCCTCCGCCCGGCTGATGATCCTCTATCCCGGCGACGGCCCGCTGGAAATTCTGGCCCGTGACCGCGTGGGCGAATGGCTGCTGGTGCGCCGCGCCGATGGGGCAATGGGCTGGGTGGTCAACACGCAGTGCATCGTCGTGCACGGTAACGTCTTCGATGCGCCGCTGGATACCAGCGTGGTGATGCCCGTGCCCGGCGTCTCCGAAGGCGATCTCTCCGGTCTGGAAGAACTGCTCACGCCGGGGGCAGCCCCCGAACCCACGCCCACCGTCACCGTGCCGCTGCCCAATGTGACGCTGAGCTGTGCCAACTACGTGCGCAGTGCAGCCGATAACGCCTCCGCCCGGCTGATGATCCTCTATCCCGGCGACGGCCCGCTGGAAATTCTGGCGCGTGATCGCATCGCCGAATGGCTGCTGGTGCGCCGCGCCGATGGCGCGATGGGCTGGGTGGTCAACACGCAGTGCGTCAATGTGCACGGCAACGTCTTCGATGCGCCGCTGGATACCAGCGTGGTGATGCCCGTGCCAACACCCGCCCCGGAGGAAGCGCTGCCCTTCCCCGGCGCCACACCGCCGCCGGACTGGCCGCCGCAGTCGTAACCGTCGGCTGAAAAGCGCAGCCGCCCGGTTTTCCCTGGAGAAGCCGGGCGGTTTTGGTTTGCAGCACTGCGGTCTACAGTTGGGCCTTCAGGTGTGCGGTCAGCTCCGCCAGATTCTCGAATACATAATCCGGCTGGAAGGGACTGTTTGCCAGGTCTTCCGCTTTCGTCTCCCCGCTGAGGACGAGCGCCGTCTGGATCGGCGCTGCCTGGCCCATCGCAATGTCGGTATACAGGCGGTCACCCACCATGCAGAGCGCCTCCAGTGGCAGCCCCAGCCGTGCCGCCGCCATATCCAGAATGTGGCGGTTGGGCTTGCCGATGATCACATCGGCTTTACGCCCCGTGGAGGCTTCTACAAAAGCCATGATCGCGCCGATGTCCGGGATGAAGCCACCCGCGACGGGGCAGTTGAAATCCGGGTGGGTGGCGATGTAGGGCAGGCCCTGACGCACCAGATCACAAAGGCGTGTCAGCTTGTCATAAGTGATGGTCATGTCAAAGCCAAGTACAACATAAGCCGGGGCGTCCATATCCAGCGCGAAGCCGTAGCCGCGAAATTCTGCCTCCAGCTCCGGCGTGCCAAAGACCGCCACCCGTGCGCCGGGCGCGATTCCCCGTAAATACTGCGCCGTGGCCTCTCCAGAAGTCAGGATTTGTTCCGGTGGCACGGTGATGCCCATTCCCGCGATCTTGCGCACGTAGGCATCACGATTTCTGGACGAATTGTTGGTCAGAAACTGTACGGGCCTTCCTGCTGCCGCAGTCGTATTCAGGAAATCTTCCGCGCCGGGGAGCAGATGGTCGCTCAAATAGAACGTGCCATCCATATCCAGCAGAAAGCCGCGCACAGAACTAAGATCGGGTTTTGTTTTCGGCACGCTGTCAGCTTTCCTCACCTACGGCCAGGCCTGCCATCAGGCTGCGCTGCAAGACCAGCAGAACAATCAGGGGGGGAATGATGACCGTGACCGCACCGGCTGTCAGCACACCCCACTGGATCACGGAGTCGGTAGCGATCAGCAGCTTCACGCCGATCTGCACCTGGCGGGTGTTGACCGAGTTGGCAACCAGCAGCGGCCACAGATACTGGTTCCACATATAAATGAACTCGATCAGGAACAGCGCCCCGATGTTCGTCCTCGAAACCGGGATCAGCATACTGAACAGGAAGCGCAGCGGCCCCGCGCCGTCCACACGGGCCGCGTCGGCCAGGTCACGCGGCACTGTGCGGTAAAACTGTTGAAAGAGCAGGACGCCGGTGGCGCTGGCAAAGAACGGCACGCTCAATCCCTGGAAAGTGTCAATCCAGCCCATATCGGTCAGCAGCTCATAGGTGGGGACGATGCGGACCGGCAGTGGAAGCAGATGGGTCAGCATGATCAGACCCAGAATCAGGGTGCTGCCCCGCACTTTGAAGTACACCAGTGCAAAGGCCCCGGTGATGCTCAAGAAGATTTTCCCAAAGGCCACAAGCAGCGCCACGATCAGGGTATTGAGCATCAGCCGCCAGAGGTCGGCACGCTGCCAGGCCGTCAGATAGTTTTCCCGGATGGCCGTGCCGGGAACGATATTGCCGATCTGGTAGTACTCACTGGAGCTTTGCGTACTGAGGATGAAGGCATAGATCACCGGGAAGACAACG
>JALSTC010000519.1 GCA_026983935.1 Ardenticatenia bacterium | reverse complement strand
TGATGCCATCAAAGCTTTCCGGGAGGCAGGCATCACTGTCTGGGGCTGGGGTTTTGCCTACGGCAGCGGTGTGAGCATTGAGATGCAGGCGCATCGGCTGGCCGGGCGAATTCTGCAGTATGATCTGGAAGGCGTGGTCGTCAATGCGGAGGACTATGGCCGCTATAAGTGGTCGTCTACGGGCGGGACGGAGCGTGCCCGCAAATATATGGAAACGCTCAAGAACGATCTGGCCGGGGTTGAGGACGGGGTGTTGGTGGCCTTCAGCTCCTACCGCTACATGAGCAGGCACCGTCTTTTCCCCTTTGCTACATTCATGGCTTATGCTGATATTACCATGCCGCAGGTCTACTGGGTGGCGCGCGGGGCGGGGGATGCCCTGCGCAACCTGCAGGACAGCTACAGCGAGTATCATGCCGCTTTCCCGCAAAAGCTGTTCATTCCCACCGGTGCGGCTTATGGCGAGTACTACGGCACGGGTTCGAGCCGCTTTTACTGGTCTGCCACGCCGGAGCAGATCACGATTTTCCTGAACCAGGCCAGGGCGTTGGGGCTGCCTGCGGTCAATTTCTGGAGCTGGCAGCATGCCCGCTATGATACGAAAAACCGCTGGTTTTCGCGCACGCAGCTCTGGGACACCATCGCCGCTTACAATTATGATGCGACCGCACCGGCGGATACCGCGCCGGTGGTGTCTGAGGAAGAAGCGGCCGTCCATGAGGTGCACGTAGGCGGGCAGGGCTACGCGGACGGTGTATATCCCGGGATGCCAAATGCCAGCTTCAGCGTGTTCGTGCGCGGCGGGCGGACGATGAAGTATGCCAAAACGTCGGCTTCACGCAGCGGCATCTGGGTGGCCTGGGTGCCGTCTCTGGGCGAGAGCGGGAAGTATGCCATTGATGCCTGGGTGCCGGGCGTGCATGGCACAACCCAGCGGGCCAAGTATCATATTCATGGTGTGGTCGGGCAGCCCAGCACGGTGGTGGTCGCGCTGAATCAACAGCGTTTTTACGATACCTGGGTGTCGCTGGGCGTCTACCAGCTTGACGCCAACAATCCCCAGAGCGGCGTAGTCAACCTCAATAATTTGACGGGCGAATTCAACAAGGAGATCGCCATCGCCGGGATGCGCTGGCGGCGGGTCACGCCGATGGACGACAGCGATGTCGTAGGCAGCGGGGAGAGCGGTCTGTTTGTGGCGGATGGATTTGACCCCCCTGTCGGCACGATTGATGAGCGGCGCAGCGGGCAGGTCTGGCCGGGGAAATGGTTCGATGCGACGGGCTTTGCCACGCGCTATATTGACAGCGGGGGAGGCACTGCTTATCATACCGGCGCAGACCTGAACCTCAACAAGCCGCATTGGAATGTGGACGCCGGGATGCCGGTTTATGCGGTGGCGAGCGGCGTGGTCACCTTTGCGGGCAGCAGGCGCATCTGGAATAACATCGTGATCATCCGCCACGATCCGCTGACGCCCGGCGGCCCGTATGTCTACTCCCGCTCGGCACATCTGGCACAGATTATGGTCAGGGAGGGGCAGCGCGTCCGCCGGGGTGATCAGATCGGCACGATTGGCAAACCCCAGGGCGGGACGGAGCATCTGCACTTTGACATCAGCCCCACGGAGGCGCTGTTCAACAGCCCGACTGACTGGCCGCGTCTGGACTGGGCGCGTCTGCACCGCGATTATGTCGATCCCAAGGTGTTCATCATGCAGCATCGTCCCCGCTAGCCCAGGGGAATCTGTGACGGTCGGCGGGCGGCGTCTTGCTGCGGATGACGTCGTGCCGACCGTTTATCTTTTATGCTTGAGGACGTGGGAATGCCTTTGCTCATTGACGGCCATAACCTGATCAATGCTTTGCCGGATATTGACCTTGCCGATCCGAATGACGAAGTGCTGCTGATCGAAAAGCTGCGGGCTTACTGCGGGCGCACCGGCAAACGCTGCACGGTCGTGTTCGATTCGGGGATACCGGGCGGCAGGTCACGTAAGCTGTCAACGCCGCAGGTGGAGGTGATCTTCGCGGCGGCCTACCGCACGAACGCTGATCGAATCATCCGCCGCCGCATCCGGCAGGCCAGAGACCCCGGTGCATTGACCGTCGTCTCCACCGATCACGAGATCCGCCATGAGGCCGAGGTGCGGCGAATGCGTGTCCTGCCCAGCGAGGACTTCGCGGCGCAGATAGGGGAGGCGATGGCTCCGGCTGTGCCGGATGAGCGGCCCGATGACGTTCACCTGACCGACCGCGAGATCGAATACTGGCTGCGCTGCTTTGGAGAAGAAGATGAGGAATGAGTCTGCGGCTGCTGGGCTGCTGGCAGATACCGGGAGCCGACCCTATGGCCTCGTATGAGGAAAAACTGTGTGAGGAAGCCCGCCTGTGGGGAGGGGACGCCATCGAAAAAGCGCAGTCTATCCCCCCTGATTGGCGCTTTCATCGCGCACTGCGCGACAACGTGATCATGGCGACGGATCAGATTGATGCCTTGCTGGACCGCGTGCGTCCCGGAATGCGAACTCTGGAATTGGGATGTAATGCAGGATGGCTGACGCTGGCCATGGCGCAGCGCGGGGCCGAAGCCACGGGTATGGATATCAGCGCCGATGCCATCGCCATTGCCCGCGATTACTACGAGTCCATTCGTGATACGGTGAGCGGCAGCGCCACATATGAGGTGGCCGACCTGAACCGGGTAACGCTTCCCACCGAGACATATGACATCATCTGTGCCAAAGGCACCCTTCACCATTTGATCCAGCTTGATCACGTGATTGACCAGATTTATCAGGCGCTCAAGCCGGGGGCGCTGCTCTGGGTGATGGACGCGAACGGGGAAGAGACCATGCCTGCGGTCTTGATCGCCAGCGCGATAACGTTTTTACTCCCAACCGAAGTCAGCTACCGGGAGAAGATCGGCGGCCTGCTGCGCTTTGGCCTGCGGGCACCATCACGGATCAAGGCCAGCATGGAAGCGGAAGGACTTTCCCCGTTTGAGGGGATGGGCCGCTCACATGACTGGCTGCAGCTCATTGAGAAGCATTTTACCGTCAAGGAGCGTTTTGACCATCCGGCAGTGACCGGCTATGTCACCGCCCAGCTCAAGATGCCGGATCGCATCGCCATCCCGATGCTGCGCTGGCTCTATCGGCTGGACGCATTCTTTGTGCGGCGGGGGCTGCTGCGCGGTACGGGCGTCACGCTGCTGGCCCGCAAACCGGAGTCCGGCGAGTAAGATTCAGGGCCGCCTTTCTCATGTATTTTTAATCCGGATTTAAGGACAGACTCAGGCAAGTGGCTTATCTTATCAGCACAGTGAACGAGCGAGATAGAGCGGTTTATAGCTAGCATGACAGGGTAACGTTTTAACACTCAACTCGTTCACGGGGCTATCCACAGTGGAGATGCCTGTATGACGACCGTTGGTTGTGTCCCCCCCTCACAACCAGCGGTTGTTTTTTGTCTGCCCCTGGCGGTGATTGCGTCGGGCGGTTGATTTCCCTACACTTACCCCACAACGACAACGGCATCCGGGATGTACGGAGAATGGACGATGACTATCCGGCGCGGCGCTTTGTCCGTCATAGTAGGATTGACTCTGGTCGTCGTGACGCTGGCGGTGGCTGGCACGGCTGGTGTCACCGCACAGGAACGGGATCGCACGCCTGCCGAGCAGCGGCTGGCGGCGGTGCAGACCTGGTTCTACTACCTTTCGGTTGATCTCGATTCGGATGTACTGGCGCAGGTCATTGAGTCTGACTATGACATGGTCGTGATCGATCCCATTGTGACCGAGCGCGAGAACGCGGATTACGACATTGCCGGGACGGTGCGTGCGCTGCAGGATTCCGGCAAGATCGTCATCGCCTATATGGATATTGGCCAGGCCGAGGATTACCGCACGTACTGGCAGGACGGCTGGCGGATCGGCGATCCGGAATGGATCGTCGGCGATGATCCGGACGGCTGGTCGGGGAACTATCCCGTCGCTTTCTGGTGGGATGAGTGGCGTGACATCTGGCTCGATCCGGAGGATGGCCTGCTGCAGCTTCTGCTGGATACCGGTTTTGATGGCATCTATATGGACTGGATCGAGGCTTACTCGGATGAGTATGTGGTCGCCATGGCTGAGGAGGATGGCGTTGATCCGGTGCAGGAGATGCTCTGGTTCGTGGAAGACATCAGCACCTACACCAAAGCACAGCGCGAGGATTTCATCGTCATCGCGCAGAATGCGGCGGAACTGGCAGAATATGCCGACTATCTGGTGCTGATTGACGGCATCGCGCAGGAGTCGATCTGGTTTGACGGGGCGGCAGATGGCGCGGAACCGGAAGGAGACTGCCCACTCCCGGCGACTGAAGCGGATGTTGACACGGTGGCATACCGTGAGTCACTTTCCGCGCCGTGCCGGGCGCTGCTGGAGAGCGACCCGAACAGCCAACTGCACACCAGCAGTGAATCCTACCTGGCATATCTGATGATGGCTCATGCGCAGGGCGAGATCATCCTCACCGTGGATTACGCATTGCAGGCGGAAAACGTGGCGTGGGTTTACGCGACTTCCCGCGGCCTGGGGTTTATTCCTTTTGTGGGGGTTCGTAATTTAGATCGCTTTGTGCCGCCGTTTCCCGCGCAGCAGGGCACGAACGGCTAAAGCTGCCGCCTGATCGTCTCCAGAAGAACATCTGGCGGAACGGGCTTGAGCAGGCTGGCATCCAGCCCGTACTGTCTGGCCTCCAGGATGAAATCCGTGTGGGCTGTGAGCGCGATGACTTTCGGCTGATTCGGCGGCGGTAGCTGCCGGATGTGACGAAGGACTTCCACACCGTTGATACCGGGCATTGCAAAATCGAGCAGGACGACATCCGGGGATGTATTCTCGAGGAGCGCCAGCGCATCAATGCCGCTGGATGCCTGACTCACCTGGTAGCCTTTGCGGGCAAGAATTCTACTCAGCAGATTCCGCATTTCATATTCATCGTCAATAATCAATATGGATGCTGTCAATGTCTGTAGCTCCATGACTCAGTTTTTAGCGGTCAGGATGGCTGAACAAAATCTCTGTCTCGTTCTACTCGTCGCCAAGTGCGGCTTTGATGGACTGCAGCAGGCGTGTGGCTTTGATCGGTTTGATGTGAACCGCCGCCACATCATAGTGGGAGATTTCCCGAATCAGATCGGTGTAGGCGCTGATGACGATGGTTTTTGTCCTGGCAAGGGCGGGCGTCTGCTGAATGAACTGGAGAATCTCTGCACCGCCCGGCCCGGGAAGCCCCAGATCGAGCAGCACGACATCCGGGACGTTTTGCTGCAGGAAGGCAATGGCCTCATCGCCATTGATGGCGCAGTGAGCACTGTATCCTTCCCGCTTGACCACTAATTCAAATAAATGAAGCGTGCCGGGGTCGTCTTCGACTATTAAAACTATTGGTGGCATCGGCTGCCCCTGTAGCTCTGTCCAGGCTGGAATGTCCCGCGTCTGGCCAGACGGATGCTTGAGTTATTCTTCCAACAATGTCCTGACAGTTTCCCGCAGTTCATCGGGCTGGACGGGTTTGATCAGTATTCTTTCCACGCCGCTGTCATAGACTTCAGGAGCCACATTGGGATGTGCACTCACCACAACGATGGGCGTATGCTTCAGGCGGTCGTTTTGCTTGACGAATTTCAGAAGTTCCAGGCCGCTCATGCCGGGCAGGATCAGGTCCAGCACAATCAGATCGGGCTGCTGCTCTTCCAGGATTTGCAGGGCCCGGCCGCCATCTTCTGCACGTAGTGTCTGATAGCCGGCTCGCTCCAGGATTTTTTGGAGCAGACTCAGGAAAAGTACATCGTCTTCAACAATCAGAATCTTGGGCGGCACGGATATCTCCTCTGATATTCACAGTGTGTGATAATACTCTGGTAGTATAGCATACCAAAGAGGCGGGAAGGTTAGGTTTGGGTTGGAATGTTGTATGAGAGTAGATAGAGCCATGGTCAGGACAAAAATACCCTGACGGGGCTGTCAGGGTATCGTCAGTGGGCCTGGCAGGATTCGAACCTGCGACCAACCGGTTATGAGCCGGCCGCTCTAACCGCTGAGCTACAGGCCCGCACGGCCAAGCGGTATCAGAAGAGCGGGCAACGGGATTCGAACCCGTAATAACAGCTTGGAAGGCTGTTGTGTTACCCTTACACCATGCCCGCATAAACTGACCAGTCGGGGCGCCCGGATTTGAACCGGGGGCCTCGCGGACCCAAACCGCGCGCGCTAACCGGACTGCGCCACGCCCCGTGGAACGCCCTTAGTATACCCGTGTGATGGGGAGGATACAAGAGCGGATTCGGGCCTCTGTGCCGCCGTCCCCTGCAGCAGCGCGGCGAAAAATGCCCGCCTGCTTCAGCTTGTGATTCTGTGATTTGGCGGTAATCTTGTGGGGTGTGTGCCTATCGCCTGTTTTCATGATGAGAGGGGGTTTATCGTGTCTGCTCGTGGAAAACTGACTGGCACGGAGGTTGCCCTGGCGTTTTTGATCGGTCTGGGATTTTTGCTCATGGCGCTGGCGGCGGGGCTTGGCGCGGCGTTTGGTGATTTCGCGAATGAGAGCCTTTACGGGATGTTGTTCGCGCTGGGCTTTGTGGCGTTTATCATCGGCATTGCCCTATGGCTCTGGGGTGTTCAGCCCTGGACTCAGTTTGATGATATCAATGTGCCGAAAGACACGGGACATCACGGCCACGAAGCGCACGAAGCATAGCCCCGTCAGCAGCCACCATGCATGACAAAGCCCCTGTATCACACTCAGGGGCTTTTTTGTTTGCCGGTTACTGCGGGGGAGACGGTGTGCCCGCAGACGGCGTGCCTTCCGCTGGCAGGCCTTCGATCGTCGGTGTTGGTGTCGGGGTTGCCTGCGCGCAAATTTCACTGGCTTCATTGCGGCGGGCGGCCACATCGGCGTCATAGACGATCTGCAGCGACCAGTTGTAATACTGTTCAGCGGGGCAGTATTCGGTTTGATACGTGTAGGCATCGCCGCAGGCCGCGTAGCTGTTGGCCAGCCGCTGGGTCACGTCGCGGTACTGCGGCGCTTCCGCATAGACGCCTTCCCAGGCGCGGACGGCCAGCAGGCATTCCATGCCCTCGGCGTTCAGCGCGTCCAGGTAGCGCCCGGCGATGTAGGCCTCGTAGGCCAGGTCGCCGATCGGCCCGAGCGTCTGTGCTCGCTGCGCCAGCAGGATGCCCTCGGCCAGATGTTCTCCGGAAGGCTCTCGCAGGTACTGCAGGCTGAGTTCGGTCAGGGCTTCATGCAGCATCCGCTGCACTTCGGCAGCCTGATAATCCGGGTCCAGCCCGCGCAGAATATCCAGCAGCTCGATGGCATTTCCCCAGTCACGCACGATGAATGCCGCCTGTGCATCGGCGAAGACGGCTTCCGGCTCCGGTAAAGCAGGGCCGCTCTCCGTTGCTGTTACTTCCGGCGTTGGCGTATCCGCCGGTGTGGGGGAGGGCATGGGCGTGAGACTGGGCGTTGGTGTCGGCGTCACGGCATGCACGCGGGTCAGGAGCGCGGCGGCTTCACTGGAATCCGCGCCCAGCGTCAGCACCACATGTTCCAGACGCAGGGCGGCCAGTTCGTTGTTGCCGGCGGCCACATCGGTGAGGGCCAGATCGTACTGCTGCACGATCGCGGCCTGCCGGGTGACTTCTGCCATGCGCTCCACATGCCGCACGCCGTCGTTGTAGCCTGCCAGTCCGGCCAGTGCCACGATGCTGCATGACAGACAGACGACGACCAGTCCGACGACGATCAGAATCAGGGTGTTGCCGCGGCCTGGAGGCGGCGGTGATGGTTGGCCGGGGGCGGGGGGCTGTGCGGATGGGTGTACGGTCATAGAAGTGCCTGATCATCTCCTGCGTGTCAGAGGGCAGCGGGGCGCATTATACCGCCCGCATCCGACCCTGACCAGAGGGATTCCCTCAGGCTGCCTCCGGCGCGCTGAGGGTGATGTGGGTGACTTCCGGCGGGCAGTTGAAGCGCACATACGGCGCGACCATGCCCAGCCCACGGTTAACGTACAGCATCATGCCGTTGATACGGTAAAGGCCGCTGTCGTATTTCCTGCCGAGGTGGGGCAGGATCAATGCGCCTTTGCCCGGCAGGCGCACCTGCCCGCCGTGGCTGTGCCCGGAGAGCTGCAGGCCGATCCGGCCCGTCGCGGCGGCTTCGTCGGCAAAGTCGGGTTCGTGGGCCAGCAGGACGGTCGCCGCGCCATCCGGCACATCGGCCAGCGCCCGGTCAAGGTCATGATGTTCTTCCCAGATGTCGTCCACGCCGACCAGGTAAAGTGCCGCGCCGTCCCGCCGCAGGGTGATGGTCGCATTGTCCAGCAGCGTGACGCCCGCCTCCCGGATGGCGGCACGCACCGTGGGCGCGTGCGTCCAGTAGTCGTGATTGCCCAGCGTGGCGACGATGCGCTCATTGGCCTGCAGAGAGCGCAGAATGCGTGTGATCTCGCCGGGCGTGTAGGCCCAGATGCGCGTCACGAAATCCCCGGTGATGGCGATGATGTCCGGTTGAAGCGTGTTGACGACATCGGCGATGGCCATCATGCGCTCGACAGCCATCCAGCCGCCCAGATGCCAGTCGCTGATCTGGACGATGGTCGTGCCTGCAAAGGCTGGCGGCAGGCCGCGCAGAGGCAGAATCAAACGGGTGACGTCCAGCATGTACGGTTCGATTCGTGTGACGTAGGCCGAAGCGCCGATGGCGGGTAGGCCGAGGCCGAGCACGCCACCGACCGCCGTTTTCAGAAAGCGCCGTCTGGAAATTACATCACGCATAATTTCTATATCCCTGGCAGTGTTGTGCTTTTCCAATACGCCTTAACCGTCTCCTATGATAGACGATTGTGGCGCGGGCGGGTATAGGAGTGCGGTTCCACAATGACCGGCGCTATTGCCCCTCAGGGGGCGCTGTGCTATGATGACCCCGCGCCGGTAACACATTGATAGCGCAAAATGGGGCGAAAAAATGAACAGACGTGCTCTGGTTGTTTTTGTGATTTTGAATATCGCCATTTCAATCGGCGTGGCGATGCTGGTTATTTCCCTGTGGACGGCTTCCCAGCCGCCGCAGCAGTCGCTGATCGTGCAGACATTTGAGGTGATCATCACGGCCACGCCCGGCCCGACACAGACCCCCTGGGTGGTGACGGTGCAGAGTGGTGCACCGATCAATGCACCTGCGCGTTCGCCGCAGCCGGGTGAGCCAACCGTCGCCCCGACGCTGAACCCGGAGATTCTGCCCGATATTGCTACCAGCGCAGCGCTGACTCAGATCGCGATTCAGGCCAGCGGTTCCGAGGAGCAGACCTATACCGTACAGGCGGGCGACAACCCGTCACTGATTGCAGAAGCCTTTGAAGTCCCGCTGGCAGATTTGCTGTGTGCCAATGATCTGGGCACGGTGGATGATCCGGAGTTCATCTACGAGGGGCAGGTGCTGATCATTCCCGGCGCGGATTTTGTCTGTGAGGCCGGCGCAGCGGTGGCCGAAGTGGAGCCGGAAGCTGCTACCGGGGAAGAAACCACCGACACAGGTGAAGAGGCGACACTGGCAGGGGCGGTGGATACGGCCCTCTCCAATGAGACGCCCATCCCCACGGTGACGCTGGCCCCGACCGCCGAGGATGCCCGCGTGATCATTGTGCAGGTAGTCGGCGCGGGTGACGTCACCAGCGAAGGCGTTGAACTGCGCAACCAGGGTGGGCTGGTCGATCTGCAGGGCTGGACGCTGTATGATACCGAAGGGCACATCTACACCTTCCCGGAGGCGCGGCTGTTCGCCGACGGCAGCGTGACCGTATTTACCCGCGTGGGCGAGGATACGGCCATCGCGCTGTTCTGGAATCAGACCGAGCCGGTCTGGCAGGAGGGTGACGTGGTCAGCCTGGCCGATGCTGATGGCGTGGTGCAGTCCACGTTCCGTGTGGGCGTGGATGAGCCGAGGGCCGGGACGTCGCAGTGACATAATCTCTGTGCCGGGCAGCAACGGAGGAGACAACATGATGCAGAACGCCCGTGAGATTGGCCGTGTGCAGTTCGTACAGGTGCAGCGCGATCGACTCAAGATCGGCCAGAAGCCGGATAGATACTATGATCCCGCGGCCCTGATGGTCGTGGAGGCGCTGCGTTTGACCCCCGATGGGGTGATCGGCCTGACGGCGTCCGGCGTGCAGATCGTGGACGTGCACCATGCCGCGCATCCCCACACCCGCCACCGCCCTGGCATCAACGGGATGTCGCTGGGCTTCACCGCGCACTACCGCGAGATGCGTGCCCGCTTTGGCGATCACCTGGTGGACGGCATCGCCGGGGAGAATGTCATCATTGCGGTCGAGGAACACCTTTCGCCGGAGATGCTGAGCGGCCGCCTGGCGATGCGCAGTGCGCAGACCGGCCAGTTGTTTCACCTGACCGGCGTCCTGCCCATCCCGCCGTGCAGCGAATTCAGCCACTTTGCGGCGGGCGGGCCGCTCCCCCCGGAGGCGCTCAAGGACGTGCTGCAGTTCCTGGATGATGGACGACGCGGCTTTTATGCGCTGCTCAATGGGCAGGATGAGGCCATCATCCGTGCCGGGGATGTCCTGCTGGCCCTCGAATAGCTCCTCCTGTTTTGCTGGCTGCGCCGCGTTGACAACCCCTGCGCCCGCTTCTATACTGCCCCCTGTGTGCCGGGCATCCTTCGGGAGGAGCCATGTTGACTGGCAGAAAGATTCTGAGCGCCGTGCTGCTGGTGTTGGTGCTGGCAGCGCTGGCCTATCTGCCCCTCGCTGCCCAGGAGTCACGTACCGCCGAGTTCGGCGACCCGCCCATTGCCAGCCTGATCACCATCTCCGAGCCGGATGACAGCGGCGTGGTGACGATCACCGGCGCACCAGGGGCGGTTTTCCCCGGCGCAGTG
>JALSTC010000518.1 GCA_026983935.1 Ardenticatenia bacterium | reverse complement strand
TGATTACCTGAGTAAATTTGGTCTCCAGCAAATGGGGCCGATCTACCACTTCCTTGGTCTGAAGGCGGCGGTCATTCAGAATGCGGCGGCAGACCCCAGCAGGGGATCGTTCCTGTACGACCCGGACTATGCTTCCGACGACGAGCGCTACCAGAACCTGCGTCCGATTTCGCGCCGTGAAGCTTATCTGGCCGATATCACCTACGGGACGAACAACGAATTCGGGTTCGACTACCTGCGTGACAACATGGTTCCCAGTCTGGATCGGCTTGTCCAGCGCGAGCTGCATTATGCCATCGTGGATGAGATTGACAACATCTTGATTGACGAAGCGCGGACGCCGCTGATCATTTCCGGCACGGCGGATAAGCCATCGGATTATTACAAGACGTTCACCGACCTTGTGAAGAAGCTGCGGCCCAGCAGTGAGGAAAGTATCGAGGCCGAAGAACCCGATGGCGATTACGTGGTTGACATCAAAGACCGGATCGTCTTTCTGACCGAGCAGGGTATTGAGAAGATCGAGCAGTGGCTGGGCATTGATCAGCTTTACCACCCTGATCATGCCGAGATGATCCCCTATCTGGATAATGCGCTGCGGGCCGTGACGCTGTTCCAGCGTGACAAGGATTATGTCGTCCAGAACGGGCAGGTGATCATCGTGGATGCCTTCACCGGGCGGCTGATGCATGGGCGGCGCTTCTCTGAAGGGCTGCACCAGGCTATCGAAGCGAAGGAAGGCGTGGAAGTCCGCCGGGAGAATCTCACCCTGGCGACGATCACTTTCCAGAACTACTTCCGTATGTACGAGAAGCTGGCCGGTATGACGGGCACGGCGGCAACCGAAGCCGAGGAATTCGAGAAAATCTACGACCTCGAGGTGACGGTGATCCCCACGCACAAGCCGGTTATTCGCAATGACATGCAGGATCTGGTGTTCATGACAGAGGCGGCCAAGTTCCGCGCAGTGGTGAACCAGATCAAGGAACTGCATGAGAAAGGGCAGCCGGTGCTGGTTGGTACGGTTGCCATCGAAACCTCGGAGCGGCTGTCGCGGCTCCTTAAGAAAGCTGGCATTCCCCACGAAGTGCTCAATGCCAAGCAGCACTTCCGTGAAGCGCCGATCATTGCTCAGGCCGGGCGCTCTGGAGCGGTGACGATTGCCACCAACATGGCCGGGCGTGGTGTGGATATTCTGCTGGGCGGCAACCCGGAGGGGCTGGCACGCGAAAAGCTCCGCAAGCAGGGCGTCGAGATCACGGAGGCCACGCCGGAGCAGTGGGAAGCGGCGCTGGAGGAAGCGAAGAAAGAATGTGCCATCGATCGCGAGAAGGTGCTTGCGGCGGGCGGGCTGTTCGTGCTGGGCACGGAACGCCACGAAGCCCGGCGCATTGACAACCAGCTTCGGGGCCGCGCCGGGCGGCAGGGCGATCCTGGGGCGTCACGGTTCTTCCTATCGCTGGAAGACGATCTGATGCGCCGTTTTGGCGGCGATCGCGTCAAGAATCTGATGCACCGCTTTGATCTGCCCGAAGATGAGCCGATCGAACACAGCATGATCAGCAAGACCATCCAGCAGGCGCAGGTGCGGGTTGAAGGCTATAACTTCGATATTCGTAAGCATATCCTGGAATACGATGACGTTGTCAACAAGCAGCGTGAAGTGATCTATGCCCAGCGCCGCCGGGTGCTGGAATCCGATAACCTGCGCGAACAAATCCTGGAAATGGCCGATGAGCAGATCGAGGGATTGGTTGAGCAGTTTATTGGCAGCGAGTACCGCGATGAATGGGACCTGGAAGAACTTTATCGGCAGTGCCTGGCACTGTTCCCTGTGCCGGAATCCATCACGCCGGATGCCTGGGATGGCCTGAGCCGCGAGGAGATTGAGGCGCAATTGCGCGAGGGCGTGCGGCAAGCGTATACTCAGAAAGAAGCCGAACTGGGCGAGGTCATGCGCGAGGCCGAACGCTATGTCCTGCTCGATGCCATTGATACGTTCTGGCGGCGTCACCTGACTGACCTCGACGTGCTGCGCGAGGGTATTGGCTTGATGGCCGTGGCGCAGCGCGATCCGCTGGTCGAGTACAAACGCCAGGCGTTTGAAATCTGGCAGTCACTGCAGGATCAGATTCAGCGCCGTGCCGTGCAGAACATCTTCCGTGCACAGTTGAAGACCCCCCAGCCGGTTTCGCAGGTGCAGAACATCCGGGCAGGGCGAGGCTCAATGGCCGGGGCCGCGCCGCAGCCGGTGCGCAAGACCGACAAAGAGCGTCTGGGACGCAATGATCCCTGCTGGTGTGGCAGCGGCAAGAAGTACAAGCACTGCCACTATCGTGCCGATCAGGCGG
>JALSTC010000517.1 GCA_026983935.1 Ardenticatenia bacterium | reverse complement strand
GAATGACGGCGATCGGGTTGGGCATGGTTCAGGCTGCGCATGAAATTGACTATCTGCGCCCGGCGCAGGATGGCGCACCGCTGGAGATTACCAGCCAGCCGATAGAGCTGGCCCGTGTGCGCGGCGCCTGGCGGCATGAGGTGCGCCATGCTGAAACCGGCGACTTGATAGCAACGGACTATTCTGTTGGGGCATTCCTGGACCTTGAGACGGGAAAGCCCTGCCCTCTGCCGGATGAGGTGCTGGAGTCGCTGATGATGAAGGCATAGCGCGGTAGTCGTTTGTCAGGCTGTTTGTGCAGATTTGTATTCTGGTGTGTCGGATGACACACGAGCGAACGAGGAGAAAAAAGCGATGACGATTATCGAGTCTGTATATGCGCGTGAGGTGTTAGATTCGCGTGGCAATCCGACCGTGGAAGTTGAAGTCTCGTTGATGGACGGTGGCTATGGGCGGGCGATCGTGCCCAGCGGCGCTTCCACTGGCGAGCATGAGGCCGTGGAGCTGCGCGACGGCGACAAGAAGCGCTACGGTGGCAAAGGAGTTCTGAGAGCCGTCGAGAACGTCAACGGGCCGATTGCTGAGGCGCTTTTTGGTCTCTCTGCGCTGGATCAGAAAAGCATTGACCAGACGCTGATTGTGCTGGATGGCACGCCCAATAAGGCGAACCTGGGTGCGAATGCGATCCTCGGTGCGTCGCTGGCCGTGGCTAAGGCAGCCGCCGATGAACTGGGACTGCCTCTGTACCGCTATCTGGGCGGTGTCTATGCTCATGTGCTGCCTGTCCCCATGATGAACATTCTCAATGGTGGCAAGCACGCCGCTGACAGCACGGATTTCCAGGAGTTCATGGTCATGCCTGTGGGAGCGTCAAGCTTCCGCGAGGCACTGCGCTGGGGTGCTGAGATTTACCACAGCTTGAAGAAGGTGCTCAAGGATAAGGGTTACCGTACAACGGTGGGCGATGAAGGTGGTTTTGCTCCCAGCCTGCCGTCGAACGAAGCGGCGGTTGAGGTTATCCTGGAAGCGATCCAGCAGGCGGGCTACACCCCGGGCGAACAGGTTTTCCTGGCGCTTGACCCTGCTGCCAGTGAGATTTATGAGGATGGCAAATATCACCTCAAGAAGGAAGGCCGCAGCCTCACCGGCGAGGAGATGGTTGACTTCTGGGTGGACTGGGTGGAGAAATACCCCATCATATCGCTGGAGGATGGCCTCGACGAGAACGACTGGGAGCACTGGAGTATGCTAACCGCACGCATTGGCAGCAAAGTGCAGATTGTCGGTGACGATCTCCTGGTGACCAATCCAGAGCGTGTTCGCCGCGCGATCCGTGAGAAGTCAGCCAATTCGCTGCTGTGCAAGGTCAATCAGATCGGAACGCTGACCGAGGCGATGGCTGCCAGTCAGTTGAGCCACCGTCATGGCTGGACGGTCGTGGTCAGTCACCGCAGCGGCGAGACCGAGGATGCCACGATCGCCGATCTGGTGGTGGCAATGAATGCCGGGCAGATCAAGACCGGTGCACCCGCTCGCTCTGATCGCATCGCCAAGTACAATCAGCTTCTGCGCATTGAAGACGACCTGGGGGATGCGGCCAAGTATGCCGGCGGCAATGCTTTCCCGAACATTGCACGGGCACTCTGATTCCCTATCCGCAGGTCAGGTAAACGACGAGGGCGTTCCGCAGGAGACGCCCTCTGTTTTTGCTCATAGTCTCCTGTTGCATTACCAGTTGGTGCATCCGATTCCCTCATAGATCGCCCGGTCAAAGTCAAAAAACGGGATGACACGCCAACCGGCCTCGGTTCTGTGCAAGATATAGTGCGAGGCAAATGTGTAGCCTCCATCAACTACCACACACCACATCTCCGTTTCTGTGTCCGGCGCGAAGAACGAGCAGACTCCCGCGAAGTTCTCGGGGTGAGGAGCCGCCATTGCAGACAGGATGGCGAAATCACCGCCGGAAAAGTAATCTGCCAGTCTGTCATAGGCGGGCTGTGGCAGGGCAGGACGCAATGCGGGTGAAAGCAAGGCAATTAAGAAAAGAGCGAATGTAATCCCGATGAGTAGTCCGGCAAGCAGTGTTTTCTGGCTCACCCCTGGTATGGGTCGCCTTCGATGAATTCCAGTGGTTGTCCGCTGGATGTGTAGGAGTCCGGCGATTCTGCATCGTGGTAGCTGGTACGCTGGGCGTGCCGGGAGGAAACGACAGCATCATCACCGGCGGGGTATCCGAGCTGATTGGTCGCGCAGTAGGGGCAGATTTTCCAGGCAAGGTCAAGCATCTTGCCACAGTTGACACAGGCTTTCTTCAGCGTGGTATGGCAGTGGGGACAGATTTGCCAGTCCGGGTCGGTTGGG
>JALSTC010000516.1 GCA_026983935.1 Ardenticatenia bacterium | reverse complement strand
CCAGAAGCTCGATTCATCCGTGCTTTGAGCCAGCGCCTGTGCCAGCATCACCGGGCTGTTCGTACGAAAACCCACCGAGGCCGGATCAAGCAAAATCGGGCTGCCCTGATAGTCCAACTGCACCGGACGTGCGTAGGCTTCTTCCCAGCGTGCCTGGGCCTCTGTTGGAGTCAGACCACCCACAGGAATACGGGCCACGGTGATGTCTGCCTGCAAGTGATCGCGCTCCTGGCTGAAACTCACCAGTTCGGTCACGAACATGAAAATCGCAGCCAGCAGAAAACCCGCCGAAACCAGTTCAAGAATGGGAAGCCTGATCCGCCGCCGTCCTGTGCCCAGACCTGCCACGCTCATTGCATTGCCTCCCGCAGACGCAGGGCCCGCTCAACTGCCTTTCGTTGAAACACAAACAACTCCGGTAACTGCGATGGCTCACACCACTGATAGTCCAATATCTCACTGCTCAGCCGCAGTTCGCCCCCCTCAAGCTGGCACCAGTAGGCCAGATCGAGGTGGTCATTATAGATGCCCAGGTCAACCCATACTGGAGATACGACCCGAACGCTGAGTCCGGTTTCCTCCAGCAGTTCGCGTACCACGGCATCGGCAGGCGATTCGTGGCGATCCACCCATCCGCCCGGCAGTCCCCAGGGATAATGCGGATGAAACACATGCTCAAGGAGCAGTACGCGCCCATCGTCATCAAACACCACGCCCACGGCACCAACCGAGTAACGCGCCTGCCGCAGACGCCAGATCCGCTGGCCAAGCGAAGCCAGCCAGGGGAACCGCCGGAACAGCGCTGCCACGTTCGATTTGTTCGGGGCTGCCACAGAATCTTACTCCCGATCTACGAAAACAAACAGGGGAACGACACTGTCAGGTCGTCCCCCCATCCGGCAGAAGTCTAACGCGGCATGACCTGTTCGTCAATGCGTTTTTTAACCATATTCTATCCCCTCTGTTTCCCCGTACAAAAAGACGCGCTATGCTATACTGCAAAGTGAGAAACGCGGTTCAAACACCTGAAGGGAACGCCCGGTGTCGGATTTTCTGAACCTTTTTGTCACCCCCCCCGGCAATATGCTGTATTTTCTGGCGGTGATCGCCCTCAGCCAGGCGACCCTGTTCATGGCGCTGGAGCAGCGGCTGCGCGGCAGAGAGGAACATGCTGCCGGGCGCTATGTTGTCGCCGCTGCAGGGATCGTGCTCGCATGGCTGGCGCTGGCCATCGGCGCGGTACTCGCGCTGACCACTGACCAGCCAACCGAGCAGATCCTGCCGCCGCTGGAGCGAGCCATCAACACCCTGGTCATTGTACTGGTTGGCTGGGCATTTCTCCGCAGTGAAGAAGCCCGCCAGAGCCGGGTCTGGAATCTGGGTCTGCTGCTCATGCTTATCCTGATTGCGGGCGGATATGCCTATACCGCCAGCCAATGGCTGCCGCTGGCGGCGCTGGTGGATTTCAACGGCACCCAGTACGCCCTCGCCTGGACGTTCATCCCGGCAGTGATCGCCTTCTTCGCGATGATACTGCTCCTGGCACGTTTTCGCAGTGTGCCCGATGCGCCGTTAAAGATGCTTTTCTTCGCCATCGTTCTGGTCGGGTATGGCGTCACAACCGCAGACATCATCAACGACAATCTGCGCGGGCATTATGCCGGGGCGCTGCGCGTGACGTTCCTGCTGGCAATGCCGATCCTGACCGCCGTAGTGTACCGGCTGGTCATTGACCGGCTTTCAGCCGCCCGCGGCGGCGAAGCCCCGCCCAGTCTGAGCGAACCACTGGAGGCGCCTACCACTGCCGAACCGACTCTGGCACCAGAAATCAGCGAACAACCACCGCTGGTGGATGTCTACCAGCAAATGCTGGAAGTGACCACACCGCAGGCCGTCCCGGCTCAGATCGTGATGGCCGTTGCCAATGCACTGAAAGCCGATGTCGTCGCGCTGGGAACCCTGAAGGACGCCAACTGGATAGATATACTTTACACTTATGATCACATCCAGCAAAAGCCCCTGCATGGGCTTGCGCTGAATCTGGACGAACAGCCCACACTGGCGAATGCCATCGAATGGCGCGCCCAGCGTGCGATCTACCCCGACCGCAACACAGAAGAAATGCGTGACCTCTACACGCGCCTCGACATCAATCAGGCGGATCCATTTGGCACGGCCTATTTCCAGCCGCTTCTGGATGATACGCAAACCCAGGCTGTGCTGATCGTCGCCTTCCCCTATACAGGACGTGAACTGCGCAAAGACGAACGTGATATGCTGAGAAGCATCGCCCCGGCGGCGGGTAAACTGCTGGTATTGAGCCAGCAGATGGCTGCGGAGCAGCCCGAGGCCGCCGGACAAGCAG
>JALSTC010000515.1 GCA_026983935.1 Ardenticatenia bacterium | reverse complement strand
CAGCGCTTCATCCCCACGGCTAAAGCCGGGGGCTTTCGCGCCGATTTTTCGGTAATGGCGATTGGGCAGATATGGGTCAGTAGGGCGGGAGATGCAGGGTATTCGGTTTGCCGCGACATTCTTTGTGATTGTCACCACATCATTAGGGGCTTTTGTACTGCCCTATGGAATTGTGTTCCTGCTGCGGCGCAGGGAGACGATTGGCTGCACGCAGGTGCTGCTTTATGTGGTATCTGGGGCGCTGTTCGGCCTGTTGATTGGGCTGGCGCTGCGTCCACAGGTGGAGGCGCGCCTTGTACTGCCGCTCGTCCAGAGTGCCCTGGATGCACAGTGTGGGGGCAATGCTGTAATCGCGACGCTGGAGGGCATAGAAGAGACCCCCTATACTCGCTGGATCGGGGACAACGCCAGTTGCCATTATATTGATTTGAGTGATGAGTGGGAATGTTATTGTCCATAGCCCTGCTTGAACGGTCATGATCATGCAGTTGCTGCGCCGCCTTATTTTTCGCCGTCCGGTGCGTACGCTGTCCAGTGTAGAAGCCTATGCACGTTGGGCGGAGGCGTATCCCCCATATGCTCATAATGCTTTAATGGAAGCTGAGCAGACGGCCATGATGGCGTTACTGCCGCCGCTGACCGGCCGCGTTGTGCTTGATCTGGGCTGCGGCACCGGACGTTATGGCTTGCTGGCGCAGGCACGGGGAGCCGCGCAGGTCATTGCCGTGGACAACAGTGCTGCTATGCTGCAGGCTGCCCGGATCGATGGACGCATTCAAGCCAGCAGCGAGGCAATGCCGCTGAGGGGAGCCTCAGTAGATGTGATTCTGTGCGGATTGGCGCTTGGTCATCTGCCGCAGCTAGAGCCATCCATGAATGAAATCAGCCGGGTGCTGCGTTCGGGCGGCACTGCGCTCATCAGTGACTTCCATCCCGCGCTTGCCCTGGCGGGGATGAGGCGCACATTTACGACCGGCGATGGCCGCGCATTTGCAGTCGAGCATCATGCTCATCTTTACGCGGATTATCATCGGGCTGCTCGCCGGGCCGGGCTGAGTGTGGAGGATGTATTGGAACCGTGTTTGACAGGCGACCGGAGTGTGGCTGACGGCACTGGACATGAAAGCCCTGCTGGGCCTGTGGTCATTGTGTATAGGTTGCGGAAAAAGTGATTGGCTGAAAGGATAGATGTTGTGAGTTATGTTGACCCTGTAGATGCTGCAGTGTTGCGTACGATCTTGTATGGTGACGTATTTGATTTTCCGATGACTGTGCGGGAAATTCATCATTTCCTGATCCATGACAGCCCCCTCAGTGCTGATCGGATTGAAATGGCACTGCAGTCATCTCCCTGGCTGCAGCAGCATTTGTATCGCGTGAATGGTTATATCTGTCTGGCGGGGCGGGATGAGCTGATTCATCGCCGTGAAGCACGGGAGCAGGCCTGCCGTCATCTGTGGCCCAGGGCGCTGCGCTATGGAAAATGGCTGGCTCGCCTGCCATATATCCGCATGGTGGGGCTGACGGGTGCGTTGGCCGTCCGCAACCCTGCCGCGGATGATGATGATCTGGATTATCTGCTGATTACGGCGGCCAATCGAGTCTGGTTGGCGCGGGCCTTTGCCATTGTGCTGGTGAGAGCTGCACGCCTGTGGGGTGTGGAGATTTGCCCTAACTATGTGATGGCGGAAGATGCCCTTGAGCAGGACTGCAAGGACATGTTTATGGCCCACGAAGTTGCGCAAATTGTGCCGCTTTTTGGCCGTCAGATATATCGCCGTCTGCGGGATGCCAATGGTTGGGTGAGTACCTATCTGCCGAATGCGGCATCTGCTTTCTATGATGAGGGTGAGCATGAGCTGGGCCGCGGCTGGGCGCTGTTGAAGCGGGCGGCGGAAGCGTTGCTTAACACCCGGCTTGGTGATATGCTGGAGCGTTGGGAGTACCGCCGCAAGCTGCGGCGCTTCGCGCCTGAGTTGGAAAGCCCGCATTCAGCGGCAAAGCTGGATGAACAGCACGTCAAAGGGCATTTTCAGGATCACGGGCATCCCGCGCTCGCCGGGTATGCTGACCGACTGCGTCGCTATGGCCTGATGCCTGTATCGGTGCAGATCAAGGAAGTGGTGACACGCTGATCGCTGTCTGTGCTTAGTGCTTGTTAATCGGATAAAGTAGACCATTGAGGGAAATAATGCGCTCGACGATTTTGTTGTATAACCCCCGAAGCACTTCACCCGGCAAACAGCGGTTGCCGCTGTCCTTACTGTCCGTTGCGGCAGTTGTGGCCGATGATTATGACGTCGAATTCATTGACGGAAACCTGATCGCAGACCCCGCCGCCGCGATCATTGAGCGGGCACAGGTGACC
>JALSTC010000514.1 GCA_026983935.1 Ardenticatenia bacterium | reverse complement strand
GAACGCACGAACACGGTCACGCCCTGCGCGGCCAGCCGGTGAATGACGGGGGCCATACGGGCGGCGTGGCCGAAGCCGTGCCCGCTGATGTAAAACGCGACGCGGGGAGCATTGTCAGGCATAGGGCGTCCTTCCGGGACGGAAAAGAGTCAACACGGATAAAACGAACAATCGCGATTCACATGGGTGGCCGTCCACCCGGTCGGGCCGGGTTATCCAGCATGCAGCGGCGGATGCGGGCCAGTTCGCGTTCATTACGGATGATGTGCTCATAATAATTGCGCTGCCAGACCGGCGTGCCGGGCGTACCGCGCAACGTGTTGATGCGTTTCGTCACGGCGGATTTGAACCCGGCCATCAGGGACGACAGCGATTTTGGCAGCGGGCCTTTTGGCCGCTGATTGCTGGTAGTAGGGGCGACCGGCCGGTCGCCCCTACCGGGATCGTCGCTCACAATGAATATGATGGCATGCATGTGGTTGGGCATAATGACGTAGGCATCCAGCACGATTTCCCTGCGAATCTCGGCAGAACGCAACCATTCTTCCTCTACCACCCGGCCCCATCCGTTCAACCGCATCTCGCCATCCACCACATCCCCGAACAGGGGGACGCGCCGCCGCGTGCACACCGTCGCAAAATACGCCCCGTGCCGAGAATAATCATACCCCGGCAGGCGGGTGGATCGGCGGCGCAGGTGGTCATCTGACCCGCTGCCGCTGACCATCAGCCGCCTTCCCGCAGGGGCACGAAGTCCATCTCGACGTGGTAATCATCCGGGGGGCGGGGCACGCTGACCCAGAATGGCCGCGCCAGCCGGTAACCGCAGTCGCCTTCCACGCCCCAGCCGACCTGCATGATCACCACCTGTGCCCTGTCATCCACGATCAGGCCCAGCGGATCGGTGTAGGCCCAGCAGCCGTCCCCCACATTGACCGCGCCGATCAGCATCCGGCTGCTGAAGTCGAAGTCCCCCCCTGTGACGGCGAACCGGCACAGCCCGGATTCGTTGACCTCGCGGTAGAAATCCGCCAGCCCCGCCGCGTCCCGGATGACAAAAACGCGGTTGACCTGCGCTTCCCAGTAGTCGAAGCACACATCAGTGAACAGATCACGGGCGTCCTGGTAGGGCGTTTCCGGGGTGGGGGGAACGGTCGGTACGGGCGTCGGCGGCACTGCCGTGATCACCGTGAGCGGCGGCGAGGCCGGGACGGTGGGGGAGACGGAGAACGTGCAGGCGGCCAGCAGAAGCAGAATAAGGGTGAGCATGGGTGTTATTTTCCGGGTATGAGATGGCATGGGTCAGTAGCTTAAACTGGTTGGCAGGGTGAACAGCGGGCTGTATTCGCCGTCGGGCAGGGTGAAGATCACGTTTTCCTGGTGGATGGCGTCGTACTGACCGACGGCCACCGTGAACGGCCCCGGCGCGTCCGGCGGCAGGGTGAAGGTCATGCGGTGGACGTGGCAGTCGCCCTCGCGCCATTCATAGCCGGGCACGGCCTCTCCATCCACGATCAGCACCCGCGCTCCGTCGGCATCGAAGACGTGGGCGAACGGCGCATAAAGCCGCTGATCGGTGGTCGGCGTGCGGGCTTCGACCTGCCAGGCGGTGGTCAGCGTCCATGTGCCGGGATCGCCCCCGGCGTGCAGATCGTAGTAGCGCAGGGAAAGGCCCTGCCCGGTCGGCACGTCCACCTGCATGGCCAGCGGGGAATCCGCATCCGGCGGCAGCGTGCAGGTGATGCGTCCCGTCTCTGGGGGGAAGGCGTCCACCGTCAGCGTCAGGCCGTCGGGCAGCGCGATCACGTCGGCCCGCGCCGCGCCAGCCGGTACGGGCATGACTTCTGTATTCGGCGGATAGGCCGCCACGTACGCGCCGCCGTCACGCGGCGCGATGGTGAACGCCGGGGCGCGGGTGTCCCGGATGACGGGGAACGTCCGCCCGGCAAAACTGTTGAGTATCCAGCCCTCCACATCTACGAAGACCACGCCGTCGGCAGGTAGGGCGCTGTCCACCGCCCGGCCCAGCGGCAGGCCGTATGCCAGCGAGAGCGCGGTCAGGCCGTGTGCGCCGGGGATGGCGGCGGTTTCCTGATAGTAGCGGGCGCTGTTGAGGCCCATCAGCACGGCGAAGGGAACCGCCAGCGCCCCCAGCAGCGCGCCGCGCCAGCGTGCGCCCTGCGGGCGGAAGACGGCATCCACGCCCCACGCGGCCAGCACATACCCGGCGGGCAGCCCGATCAACTGGTAAAACGGGTGCACGACCTGCCCGACGTAGGTCATCATCAGCACCGGCAGCAGGAACCAGATCAGCGCGATCAGGGCGGGGGGACGTTCAGGCTTCCGCCGGATGATCGCCTGCAGGGCC
>JALSTC010000513.1 GCA_026983935.1 Ardenticatenia bacterium | reverse complement strand
ACCAGATCACACATGGTGTACGTAATCCGATCTCTGATATGTATGCCGTACCGGCCATGCAACAACATGGCATCACCGGTAGACAGATGCAGGCCGCACTCGGCTGTGCCTATTGTGGGACAACGTTATATAAACAAAATATCAGTCGAGATCGAGCAGCAAAACTGGCGCAGGCTGTCCAATCAGAACAGATCGCCCGGTTGGCAGAAAGTGATGTTTATTGGGACGCCATTGCTTCCATTGAACCGGACGGTGAAGAAGAAGTCTTTGATCTGACTGTTCCAGAACTGCACAATTTTGTATCGGGCAATATCATCGTCCACAACAGCATCGAGCAGGACGCAGATGTGGTCATGTTCCTGTACAGAGATGAAGTGTACGACAAGGCCACCGAGCATCCCGGAGAAGCCGAAGTCATCGTTGCCAAGCATCGCAATGGCCCGACCGGACTCGTAACCCTGCTCTTCCGCAAAGAGCTGACCAAATTCGTCAACCTGCGCAGGCAGCGCATAGACCTGAACGACGTGTAACGGCCATGAGCGATAAATTCGACGGCTTCCCCCCCGGCAAGACCCGCCTGATCCGGCTGCCCGCCGCATTCTTCACGGAGCTGCTGCCCCGGATTGACGACCCGGACGAACTCAAGCTCACGCTGTTCTGCTTCTGGGCGCTGGAGCAGCGGGATGGGCGCTTCCGCTACCTGCGCCGCGCGGACTTTGAAGTCCCCGAAATGCCGCTGCAGGACCCGGAGCGTCGGGCGCTGGCACTGGCGCGGGCCATCAAGCGCGAAACGCTGCTTGCCGTGACCGTCGAAACGGGCCGCGGGCCGGAGACGCTCTATTTCCTCAATACAGCCAACGGGCGAAAAGCCGTCACACTGATCAACGCCGGGCACTGGCGTCCGGGCGATGCCGATCATCCGGTGGAGGTGCTGCCGGAGCGGCCCAACATCTTCCAGCTTTACGAGGAAAACATCGGTATGCTGACGCCGATGATCGCGGACGATCTGCGCGAAGCTGCGCAGCGCTATCCCCCCGCCTGGATCGAGGAAGCAATGCACATCGCCGTGACTCGCAACGCCCGCAACTGGCGCTACATCCGGGCGATTCTGGAGCGGTGGCAAAAGGAAGGGAAAGATGACGGATCGGGAACAGGGCATGGAGTCCATGGAGCAGATTCTGAAGCACAGCGGAATCGGTTCGTCTCCGGAAAATATGCCGACATCATCGAAAGCTGAGCAGGTAGATGAAGCAGCGGAAACCGCAGACGTATGCCCGACCTGCGGCGGCTTCGGCGTGATCGTCTACGAGGTGCCGATCACCGATGAGCGCTTCGGCAAGTCCTACCCCTGTCCTGACTGTGGCGAGGAACGTCAGCGCGAGCGCCGTGAAATCCTGCGCCAGATGAGCCACCTCGATATCTACAGCGACAAAACGTTTGAGAACTTCCAGATTGACCTGAACTACAACCCCCTGCAGGAAAGCAGCCTGCGCATTGCCAGGGAGCTTTGCATGCGCTTCGCGGCAAAGCCGGAGGGCTGGCTGCTGCTCCAGGGCGGCTACGGCAGCGGCAAGACGCACCTCGCCGCCGCCATCGCCAATGCCTGCGTGGATGCCGGCGTCCCGACCCTGTTCATCACCGTGCCCGATCTGCTCGACCACCTGCGCAGCACCTTCGGCCCATCCAGCGAGATCACCTACGACGATCTGTTCGCTCGCGTGCGCAACGTCCGGCTGCTGGTGCTGGATGACCTGGGCAGCGAAAGCCCTACCCCCTGGGCGCAGGAAAAGCTCTACCAGATCATCAACCACCGCTATACGCACCGCCTGCCCACTGTGATCACGACCAACGCCAACCTGGAAGCGATCGAGCCGCGCATTCGCAGCCGCATGACCGACGAATACCTGACGCGGCAGGTGCGCATTGATGCGCCGGACTACCGCCGCAGCGGTTCCGCCCAGTCCGAGGGCAGCCTGAGCAACCTGGCCCATTATGCCCATATGACCTTCGAGACCTGGGACAGGCGAGCCGACCTGCCCAAAGCACACCGGGACAACCTGCGCCGCGTCTTTGAGCACGTCCGCCAGTATGCCGAAGCGCCCACCGGCTGGCTTGTCCTGACGGGCAGCTATGGCTGCGGCAAGACTCACCTCGCCGCCGCCATCGCCAACCACCGCCAGGCGCACGGTGAACCAGCGCTGTTCGTCACCGCGCCGGACCTGCTTGACCACCTGCGGGCGACCTTCAGCCCGGACAGCACGATCAGCTATGACCGTTTGTTCCACGAGATCCGCGACGCCCCGCTGCTGGTGCTGGACGACCTCGGCGTGGAAAATGCTTCCCCCTGGGCGCGGGAAAAACTGTTCCAGCTCATCGATCATCGCTACCGGGCGCGGCTGGCGACCGTCTTCACCATGTCACATCCGCTGGATGAAATTGACGAGCGGATCGCCAGCCGCATGAGCGATCCCTCACGGGGGACGGTGCTGGCCATCACTGCGCCAAGCTACCGGGGCAAGAAGCAGGCCGCCCGCCGCCGCAAACCGACCGCCTGAGGCCCGATGCGCCACCGGAAATCGATCGCCGTCATACTGCTGCTGGTGCTGTGGGGCAGCCGCCTCCTTGCCCTGGAGGCCCTGCCGCTGCACAACGATGAAGGGCTGCACCTGACCCGCGCGGTCGAGGTCTGGAACCTGCACCCTTTCTGGGAAATCGCCGACGGCAAGATCATCAACCACTGGCCGATCGCGCTGTTTTATCCCCAACATGCGCCGGTGTTCACCGGACGGGTCGCCACCATTTTCATCGCCGTGATCGGGCTGGCGGCGGGTTATGCGCTGGCCCGGCGGCTGTTTGGGCCGCTGGCAGCCCTTCTGGTGGGCGTCCTGTGGATCACAACGCCCTACCTGTTCTTCTTCGAGCGGCTGGCCCTGAGTGACGCCGAGGCGGGCGCACTGGTCGTGCTGACGCTGTGGGCGGCGCTGCGTCTGGCAAAGAGCGGACGCCCTGGCGACGCCATCCTGACCGGGCTGGCGCTGGCCGCGGCCACGCTTTTCAAGTTCACGGCTGCCCCCTACGCGCTGACGGTCGCCCTGATCGTCGCGGCGATGGGCCGGGCGTCATGGCGGCAGCGGCTGTGGCACCTGGCGCTCATCGCCGGGACTGTGGCGGCCTGCTTTGCCGGGCCGCTGCTCTATCTGGCACTGCGTGCAGGCGGCTTTTCCATCGCGCTGGGCTGGATCGGCGGCGCGGGCGGCGCGGATCGGGCTGCCGTCATCGGGGAAAACATGGCCCGCCTGTGGGCGGGGTTGATCGGTTTCGGGCCGCCCATCTGGACGGTTGTTCTGCTGGTCGGCCTGGGTGCGCTGCTCTTCTGGCGGCGGGATGGCCGTCCCACCGGCCTGATTCTGCTGCTGGCAGGGCTGCTGCCGCTGCTGGTGATGATCCTGCTGGCTGCCCAGATCGAACCCCGCCATTATGTCGTCGGGCTGCCGCTGGCATTGACGCTGGCAGGCGGCGGGCTGGGGGCGCTCATCAGCCGGATCAGGGCGCGATCATGGCAGCGGGCCGCGGCGGGGATAGTCACCGCCACGCTGCTGATCGGCTTCCTGCCATTCGCGGTGACGGCGGCCCGCACGCCCGGCGATCTGCCGCTGCCGCCGCGCGTGGCCCGCCAGTACATCACCGATCACAGCGCCGGATTCGGGCTGCGTGAGGCCGTACAGGACTTCCCACAGACCGTCGGCCCACCGGGGCCGCCCATCATCGCCAGCATGTTCCCGGATAGCTGCCGCCGGGCGAATTTCTATGACACGGTCGGCTATGGCATGATCTGTGCCGCCGCGCCGGGGCTGGACGCGGCCCGTGAGGCGCTGGCGGCGGCAGATACGGTCTATGTGCTGGCGGAAGCGCCGCCGGTCGGCGCGTCCAGCCCCCTGCTGGAATCCACAGGGGCGCAGGTCTCACGCATCGCGGCTTATCCACGCCCCGGCGAAACGGAAGAGACCGCCTCGGTCGTCCTGTGGCGGCTGGAAAGGCCGGAGTAACCCACTCACAGCCGTTCCAGCAGGGCGACCAGCGCTTCCAGCAGGGCAAAGGCATCTTCCTGTGAGACAGGCGTCCGCCCGACGGCCTCATCCAGCGCCGGGATGTTGACGAACTGAATCAGCGTATCGCCGACCATCACCGAGTAAATCTCGGTCGTGAGTTCGCTCAGGCCGGTATCCCCGGCTTCCACGTCCACCGGCTCGACCAGCACAGCCAGCGTCCCCGTGTCGCCGAGGTCGATCGGCTCCACCGCGATCGTCGCCTCCGCGGACATGCCGCCCACACGGAAATACTCCTCCACGCCGATACAGCCCGCCAGAAAATCGCGCAGAGCGCCCCCCGCCCGGCTGACCAGAATCTGGGCCTCCTGATCACCGCCGCGCCGGAAGCGCAGGCTGGCCAGCGGCAGCGCATCGGTCACCGCCGTGCCGGAGAGCGGGTCGGGTTCCCCGGCCAGTGTCCACCCGGCCAGCATCAGATCGGCCAGTGCGCCGCGCAGATCGTCCATGAAGGCATCCAGGTCGTCGCGCAGGGCTTCCACATCCACCCCGGTCAGCGCTTCCTCGATCGCCACCGCCGAGCACACCCCACCGCCGCCGCTTTCATCCGCTGAAACAAGCGACTCCGGAGTCGGGGTGGCAGGTGCCGGGGAACTCTCCGCGCCGGCGGCGGAGGGCGTTTCTTTTGCGTCGGCTCCCGTCGGTTCGACTTCGGCAGGAGTCGGCGTGAAAAATGGAATCGCCGTCGGTGGGGGCGTCGGGGAGGCCGTCGGCGTGGGCGTGACGGTGGGGAGCTGCGCCACCGTCGGGACGGGCTGGCTGGCTGGCTGGCATGCCGCCGCCAGCAGACCGAGAGCAGTCAGGATGAGCACGATCATTGTTCGGCGCATGTGAGCTTCTCCTCTGAAAAAAGCGGCCAGCAATGAGCGAAAACCGGAGAACAGAGACAGGGAGTGGCAGGCCAGAGCCAGGAAAAGATGGTCAGCAGCGCCCCTCATGGTATTGCAACGTGCCGCCGCCCGCAACCTTCGCCCGCCTGGGACGTATGTATAAGCAGCAGGGAATACCGGGAGGAACAACGCATGTGCAATGTATTGCCTAAAGATCGTGTTGACCAGATCGCCGGTGGTGTCTTCCTGATCGGGCTGGCGATCCTCTTTATGACCGGCTACTGGTGGCCGGGCATCATGTTCGTGCTCGGCGCGTCCAGCCTGGCGCGGGGTATGGCCGAGGGCCAGGAGTGGTACAGCGTGCAGGGCGCACTGTGGCTGATCGGCATCGGGCTGGTCTTTGCCGTCGGGTTCAGTCTGCCACTGCTCCTGATCATCATCGGTCTGAGCATGCTGCTGGGGCTGACCTTCAAGCCGCCGATGTTCCAGGATGGAAAGCGCAAGCGCAAGCATGACGAATTCGATGATGAGGACATCCTCTGACAGGACTCCGGTCATTTTGACAGCCCCCCGGAAAGGCGGTATGCTGCAAACGATCGAGGACAGCATGATTGTGGTTGCAGGGAGATAGAAGGCCATGTCGTTTTTTGGAGGACGCCGTCAGCAGCAGGAAAAAACACCCCCCCCATCGCCCACCCCGCCCAGCACGCCGCCCGCTCCACGCCAGCCGGTCGGCTTCGAGACGGTGCTCGGCGCGAGCGCCACGCTGCAGGGCGACCTGCGCAGTCAGGGCAACGTCCGGCTGGATGGAATCTTCGAGGGCACGCTGGAGATTGATGGCAATGTGCTGGTTGGCGAGACGGCCAAAATCACTGCCGATATCAACGCCCGCAACATTTCCATTGCCGGGGCCGTGCGCGGTAATGTGAGCGGCAACAAAATCCAGATTCTGCGCACGGGGCGCGTCTGGGGCGATATCACCGCCAGGGCCATCACGACCGAGGAAGGCGCGTTCATTGACGGCAAGATCACCATGGTCAGCCATGAGGCCGCGCTGCAAAGCGCTGAAGCGCCGTCCCTGCCCGCGCCGGAGTTAGAAGAAGAGCCGGAATTCCTGGCGGAGGTGGAGGCCGCACCTGAGGCCGAAGAGGCGTCCCGGGAACCGGCATTCGCAGAAGCGCCGGGAGAGGAAATAGAAACCGGCCCAGAAGAAGAATGGCCGGAGCCAGAAGCCATCGCCGCCGAAGAAACCGGGGCCGAGCCGGAAGAAGAAGCTGCCGAAGCGGGCGGCGATAAAGATGAAGAAGACGGGAACGAGGCCGATACGCTCAAGTTCCCGTCTGACCCGGACACGCTGCCGCTGCCCGATGATGAAGACTTCGATTGACAGTCGGATGTAACAGCAACATGATGATTGACAAAGGGAGGCGCGATACCGTGCCTCCCTTTGCATTTGCCCGTCGCAACCAATCCCCCCGGAGGTGTTCCCCATGACATCCGCTGCCCCACGCACGGGACTCCGCGCCCGCTGGATGGCCGCCGCAGCCACCGGCTATATCCTCATGTTCTTCTCGGAACTGCTCTTTGTGAATGTCATCGAATCGCCCGTTACGCCTGAAGACCTGGCGCTGACCTATGTATTCTACGTCCTGGAGGCGGTCATCTTCCTGGCAATCGTGGATCGCTTCCGGGTGCGGAGCCTGTGGGCGCTGTTCCTGGTCGGGGCTGTCTACGGCTGGCTGCTGGAAGGCATCATCAATCCGACGATGTACCAGGCATTCCCGATCTATGTGTCTTTCACCGGGCTGGCGTGGCACGCGCCGCTGGATGTCATCCTCGGCTGGTATGCGATCAACCGCCTGCTGCTCATGAATCGTCCGCGCCTGGTGGCACTGACCGCCGCGCTGATCGGCCTCTTCTGGGGCGTCTGGGCCATCTGGCCCTGGTATGAGCCGGGCGTGGTTCTGCCACCGGACGTGTTCGCGGCCTTCACGTGGGGCAGCTCACTGCTGCTGGTTGCGGCGTACTGGCTGTACCAGCGGGCGGGCGCGGCAGATTTCCACCCTTCGCGCTGGCTGCTGGGGCTGCTGGCGGCCCTGCATCTATTCCTGTTCGTCGTAAACGTGATCCCCACCATACCGCTGGCGCTGCTGGTGCTGCCGCCGCTGCTGGCGATCACTTTCTGGGCACTGAGCCGCCACAGGCAGGGGGCCGATGGATCGCAAAGCCTGCTGGCCGATCTCTCCGGCGGCGGAGTCGGTGCGGCCAGTTATGCGGCGCTGCTGACGATGCCGCTGACCGCCAGCGTGTTGTATGGCCTGTTCGGCTGGCTGGGGGTGGTCTTCCCGACCAATATCCCCATTTTCCTGATCCTGACGCCGCTGGGATTCCTGCTGTTTGCGCTGAGCATATGGCAGGCCGGATTCCGCCGTCGGCGGCAGTGGGTGTGACCCTCACCGCCGCCGGAGCCGCTCCCACAGCCGGGTGATGGCATAGCCGCTCAGCAGGAAGAGGAAGGGATCGGCGGGCATCCGGTAGCGTGTTGAGGGGTGAAAAATGAGGTAAGCCAGCGTGATCGCGGCCAGCACCGCCAGCAGCGGCCCGATGCGCTGGCCGTCCCGCGCCGCCAGCACCCAGCCGATCACGCCCAGCAGGAGCAGCGGCGTGAAGGTGAGCACATGCACCACACGCGCCGCCTGAAAAGCAGGCGTCTCATAAAGGAAAACCGAATCGTCCACCAGCGAGTCCTCGCCCAGCCGCTCCGGCGGCGGCACACGGGAGGGCGTGATCTGCGGATTCCACAGCGTCAGGAACTTGATCGCGAAGTGGCGCGGCCACTGGCCGGGATTCGCCAGCAGCCAGGCCAGCGCCTGCTCACGGTGCCAGCGGGACTGCTCCGTCTCGCTCAGCCCTTCCGGCATCGGCGGATAGCAGTCACCGCCGACCCACTGCACATCCCACCCGCTGGCCAGGTACTCCGCCGCGCAGGGGTTGTTGCCCTGGTGTAGATTGCTGCCATCATTGGTGCTGATCAGGACGAATTCACCCTGCACGGCCGTATTGCGTGCCACCCAGGGCAGGATCGCCATCCCCAGCGTGGCCGTGACCACTGCCGCCGCCAGCAGCGCCCGCCGCCATCCGGCCCGCCGCCACCACCACAGCCCCAGCAGCGGGATCATCAGCACAATGAGCGTCTTGGTCAGCGCGGCAAGGCCGTAGCACAGCCCGATGAAAACCGGCCAGCGGACGGCATCCCATGATGTCAGCCGTCCCGCCGGGGCAGCCTCAAAAACCGCCTGCGCCCGGTACGCCCCCCACACGCCCGCCGCCAGCAGCAGCACGAAAAGGGCCGTATCGTTGGTGCTCAAATCCTGAAAGAGCATATAGGGGTAGAAGCCCGTGAAGGCCGCGCCCAACAGGGCGGGCAGCGCCCCCCGATCCGGGAAGGCCCGCCGCCCGATGGCATAAATCAGGGCGATGGTCAGCAGATCGAATCCGGTCTGCACCAGTGCCACCGCGATCGCGCTGCGGCCCAACAGGCTGTAAATGCCGATCAGGGTGAAGATGTAGAGCGGCGGCAGGTCAGAGTCAGCGCTGCGATCGTCAAAGCGCGTGTAGCCGTGCCCGCTCATCACATTGACGGCATACGTATCATAGCCGCTGGCCTGCAGGGAAAGCGTCCCGCCGAGCAGCAGCAGGAACGCCAGCCGTGCGATCAGCGCCCCCAGCAGGATCAGCAGCAGCCAGCGGCGTGCAGGACGTTGAAGAAGGGCCATCCGCGACCTGCGCCTCACATCGCCAGCAGCATCATGCTGAGGTCGGTCGCCAGCACCCGCGCTTCCGCTTCGTCCAGCGGCAGGTAGCCGCTGCGCAGGTCGAGCAGGGCGGCCTGCTGCTCCCCCGGCGGGATGCCGGGCGGCACGGGGACGACGTGCCAGTGCACGTGCGCGGTCAACTGCGGGCTGCCCAGGCTGGCAACGTAAACGCGCTCCGGCTTGAGCACTGCCTGCAGGGCACGCCCTACCCGCCAGACCAGCCGCTGCAGCGTCAGATATTCCTGCAGCGGGAAGTCCTGAATAACAGCCTCGCGGTGTGTCTTAGGGGCGACAATGACGGCCCCGCGCACGGTCGGATAGCGGTTCAGGAAGGCGATGGCGTCATCCGATTCGTGAATGAGGTAATGGCGGGGATAGTCGGGATCATGGGCGGCCACACGGCACAGCCAGCATTCTCCCGTCTGCACTTCGCGGGTATAAGCATCGAGATCGAAAGGGGTTCGTTCATCAGCCATCGTTGTCATCCTCTCCCGGTGGCGGCGGCCCCAGGAAGGCGAACAGCATGACGCCCAGCGAGGCGATCAGAAAGCCACCGATCAGGCCGGTGGCCTGCCAGTATCCCAGAAATGGGCCATCGGTCAGGCCGGGGGGGTGAGAGCCGAAGCCGAGCAGGTCGCCCAGCCCGGCGATGGCCGCGAAAAGCAGCCCCGTCGCGCTGAGCCGGATCGCGATCTGCTGGGCCAGATTGTGGGGCACACCGGGATAAAATGCGCCCTGCACATACAGCAGCGCGCCGCCGATGAGCAGCGTGAAACCGGCCAGAATCGTGATGATCTGCAGCACGCCGATCCCGGCAGTGGCATCCAGCCCGGTCACGCCGGGGAACATACCCATGAATGCCAGGACCGCGCCCAGCGTGGCAACCGCAATACCTACTTCTGCCACAACACCGCCTCAAATTCCACGTTATCGGTCACCGCTCGCCCGCAGCCTCCCCCGGCGGATCGTCTGCCTCAGGGCAGGGCACGGCGCAGGACACGCAGAAAATTACCGCTCATGATGGCTTCGACGTCCTGCGGCGCATAGCCCCGCGCACGCAGCGCCTCCCCGATCTGCCAGAGATCGGCCACCGTGTCAATGCCATCTGGCATGGCCTCCGCGCCAAAGCCCCCGTCCACGTCCGTACCGATGCCGACATGCGCTGCGCTGCCCGTTAGCTGGCAGATGTAATCAATGATGGCAATGATGGTGTCAAAGGGCACGGCGCTTTTCGGCGCGCCTTTGTGCCACGTGCTGCTCATGAATTGATCGTACAGCACCACGCCGATCACGCCGTCGCGCTCCGCCAGGCGGGTGATCTGCAGGTCGTTCATGTTGCGATGATGATCCCAGAAGGCGGTGGGGTTGCTGTGACTGGCGATGATCGGCCCTTCATAGCGATCCAGTGCCTCCAGACAGCCGTATTCGGTCATATGGCTGACGTCCAGCACCATCTGCAAGTCGGCCATGACGTCCAGCAGTTCACGGCCCAGGTCGGTCAGCGGGCCGGGCCGCCATGTGCCGCCGGCATAGCGCGTCTCCGACCAGGCGGGGCCGACGATGCGCAGTCCGCGTTCGTACCACTCCTCAAGCTGGGGCGGCTCCAGGATCGGGTCCGCGCCTTCCATCAGCAGCACCAGGCCGACGTGGTGGGCCTGCAGGGGCAGGCCCTCCTCCCATGTCGCCAGCACGGCGTCCAGCTCCGCCTGCGTGCGGATCAGATCGATGCGTTCGTACTCGTCAGCCAGCCACTGGTAGTAATCCCACTGACGCAGCGCCTGGCGGTAAGCCTCCTGCGGCGTGTCATAGCCGCAGCGCTTGATTTTGTTAAAAGGTGCCCAGTTCGGCTCCACAAACAGCGTGGCAAAGATCACGCCGACCCGCCCCAGCAGCGCCTCCGGTAAGCCGTTGGCGACCAATCCCGCCTCCGCCACAGCCGTCCCGACCTCACGCCGCCGCTGTGCCCAGGCACTGCGCGTATAATCGCGCCCGTGCTGGATGAAGTTATAGGCGATGTCCTGATGGGCATCCAGGACGATCACGACCCGGCCTGCCCGCTCAGTTCCGCAATGCGCTGACGGATGTAATCAATGGACGGCCCGCCAGACCCGAACTCCGGCGGCTCGCCGTTGAAGGTCAGCGTGGGCGTGCCGGTGACCTGTTCGTACTGCTGGATGAGATCGCGGAACGCCGTATCCGCCGCATCCATCTTCTGCCGTGTCTCTTCCGAATTCAGGCAGGCGGAAAAGGCATCCGTGTCCATGCCCAACTCCTGCGCCCCGGCGATCAACCGCGCCTGCGCATAGGCCGC
>JALSTC010000512.1 GCA_026983935.1 Ardenticatenia bacterium | reverse complement strand
AATAACAATGATGACGATCAACCAGCGAAGATGACTTCTCATGAGTCAATCCCTTCAGAGCATTATTAGCTTGTCTTGACTGCAACAGGAGAAACCGGCCCGTCCCCAGGGCCGGTCAACCGGGCGAATGATAACGCGCTGAGAAACCGCTGTCAAACGTCCCGGATATCCGTCTCGTAGGTTTCCACAGACACAATACGGGCATTCTTTGCCAGTTCGGCGGGGTTATACGGCTGAATGATCGCCGCTGTGATAATTCGTACTTCAACATCGTCTGCCAGCCGGATAGTGGCCTCGCCACTGTCGGCATCCAGCGCCGTGATCGTGCCGATCAAACCGCCGTAGGTCACAATGGTATCACCAACCTGCAACCGGCGGATATATTTCTGGTGCTTCTTGAAGGACTGCTGCTTTGGCAAGACCACCAATGCCCAGTAGGCAGCAACGATCAGCGAAAGAATTACCAGGCTCGTTACAATTTCCATGTGTTCGTACTTCCCTGTTTCCCGATCGGCCAATTTCCGATCACAATGCCCGTTGATTATAACGATTGTGCAGTCCTGCTCAAAAACTGGCGTTGCAGCAGAATCTGCCTTTGTGTTACCATCCCTCTGCCCTACTTTAGAAAACCAAGGGGAAACATACGCTATGCGCGTTGTCATCAACGAACGGGTTGTTAATCGCAACCGAAAAATCGCTCAATATGCCTTTTTCATCACGCTGGGCATCCTGGTGTTGGGGTTGTTCGTCACCAACGCCGCCCCGACCAATGCACTGCTTGCGCTGGCTCCTCTGGTGGTGCTGCCGATAGCACTGGGAGCGACACTCTACTCCGTCAGAATGGCCAACCTGTGGCTGCGTGAACCACGGCCAGATGCAGCACTCCGCGACGGCTTAAAAGGCCTCAGCAGTCGCAGCGTGATATACCACTACTACCTGCCTGCCCATCATGTACTGATCGCACCGCAGGGCGTGTTCACTTTTACAGTGCGCCCCCAGGAGGGACAATTCACCGTCAACGGAACAAAGTGGCACAAAGCCGGAGGCCCCTTCGCCAAGTTCATGACCTTCTTCCGTCAGGATGGCATTGGCAAACCCCACCGCGACGCAGAGCGAGATGCCGAGGCCGTCCAGGCATTTCTTGACCGCGTGCTGCCGGATTCAGGTGTGCACGTGCAGCCCGTGATCGCTTTCATCAGCCCCTATGCAGAGCTGGAAGTCATTGATTCTCCGATCCCCGTCGTTCACGCAGACAGTAAGAAACGCCCCAGCCTCAAGCAGTTTCTGCGTGAGATCAAGAAGCAGGAAGATACAGCAACCCTCAATGCCGAGCAAATAAGGCTTCTCGAAGAGGCAGCCGGGATACCAGAGGCGGCCTGATGTTGGCTCAGCAGCGCAGACGTTGGACACTCGCTGCACCTGTGATAATCGTCCTGCTGGCGCTGGCACTCCGGCTTTTCCGTCTGGGGGCCAGTCCGCTGCGCGGTGACGAAGCTTTCACCATCCAGTACTGGCCCGCGGGATGGGCCGATGCGCTGGCGCTGGTAGGCACAGACCCACATCCCTGGGGAGCCTATGCGCTTTTTGCCGCATGGCGAGGAATCTTCGGGGATGGGGAATGGGTCATGCGTCTTCTTCCGGCACTGCTCAGCATTCCCGGCGTGGCGGCCAGCTACGCACTGGGCAAGATGCTGTTCAAACGTCTGCACACGGCCTGGCTTGCTGCCCTTTTTTACGCCATCCATCCTTTTCTGATCTGGCACGCACAGGATGTGCGCAATTATGCCATCTGGACATCGTTCAGTCTGATATCAGCATGGGCGTTCGTCACTATGCTGAAGCGAAACAGCCGCCGCAACCAATTCATCTACATTCTGACGACGGTGCTCAGCATTTACATATTCTTCCTGCACGCATTCATGATCGCAGCGCAGGGCGTTTATGTGCTTGCTGCGCGCCGTGATCGTCTCCGCACGTGGATGGTGGCGATGGTCATCGTCGCACTGCTGATGATTCCGTGGGGCGTGGAAATCATGACTGCTGCTGGCGGCGGCTACAACGGAACCGCTGGTCGGTTTGCGCCCGCCTTACTTATCACCTGGTTCTTGCCAGTGCTCAGCGTCGGCAGCACATTACCAGTAGATACCCTACCCGCAATTGGAGTCGCTGTCTTCGTCGTCGGCACGGCGCTTCTGGCCATGATCTGGTGGAAGCAGAGCAGCGTCGCGTTGCTGCTCGCCAGTCAGGTTGTAGTTCCTGTTGCGCTTCTGGTTGGGGTGGCACTCAGGATGCCGGTGTTCCGCCCACGCTATGTGATTCCCGCTGCTCCATGGGTTATGCTGCTGTTGGCGGGTGGCATTGTTGGGTTATTGACTAC
>JALSTC010000511.1 GCA_026983935.1 Ardenticatenia bacterium | reverse complement strand
AGCCGGATGCCGGGATGGTTCGACTGGCGCGCGGCGTCAGCCTCGGCTACCTGCCCCAGGATGTGCGTCTGACGCCGGGCCGGACGCTGATCGAGGAGGCGATGATCCTGCCGCCGGAGCTGGCCCGCATTGAAGCGGCGCTCGCAAAGGTTGAGGCGCAGCTCGCCGATCCCGCCGTGTACAATGATACCTCCGCGCTGACCCGCGCCCTGGAGCGGCAGGCACGCCTGCTGGAAGCCCATGAGGAGGCTGGCGGGCCGCGTTTTGTCAGCAGGACGCGCGAACTGCTCAGCTATCTGGGCTTCACCCCGGACGACTTCGATCTTCCCGCGGAGACGCTCAGCGGTGGGCAGAAGAAGCTGGTGCGGCTGGTACGGCTGGCGGCGGAAGCGCCGGACGTGCTGCTGCTGGATGAGCCGGATAACCATCTGGACGTGGCGGCCAAGCGTCGTTTGGAGAAGTTCATCAACGGTTACCCCGGCACGGTGATCATTGTCTCCCATGATCGCTACCTGCTGGATGAAGTGGCGACGCAGATTGTGGAACTGGAGAACGGGCGGCTGACCGTCTATGAGGGCAATTACAGTGCCTATGCAACCGAGCGCGAACTGCGCCGTTTGCGCCAGCAGCAGCTTTACGCCGTCCAGCAGAAGGAGATCGCCCGCATTGAGGCGGCCATCAAACGCTTCGAGTATTGGGGACATCTGGTGGCCAACGAACGACACATCCGCCAGGCTCGCAGCCGTCGCCGGATGCTGGAGCGCATGGAGGCCAACGGCGAGATCATTGAGCGTGTGACTGAACAGCGTCAGATGGGCTTGCAGCTTGAAGGCGGGCGCGGCAGCAAAAAAGCGCTGGAAATTGGCGGGCTGTCCATGGCGTTTGATGACGATCTACTTTTCCTCGATCTGAATCTGCTGGTGCGGCACGGCGAGCGGGTCGGGCTGGTCGGGCCGAATGGGGTGGGGAAATCGGTGCTGTTCCGTCTGATTCTGGGGGAGATGGAACCGTTGGAAGGCACGATCACCATCGGGCCGAGTACGCGAATCGGCTACTATGCCCAGGAGCACCAGACGCTCGACGATTGGCTGGATCGCACGCCGCTGGAGCGGGTGCGGGACGTCCAGCCGATGAGCGAAGGGACAGCCGTCTCATTCTTGCTCAGGTTCCTGTTCACCTATGAGCAGGTGCGCCAGCCGATCCGCACACTGAGCGGCGGCGAGCGCAGCCGCCTGCAGTTGGCCGCGCTGATGCTGGGGCAGCCTAACCTCCTGCTGCTGGATGAGCCGACCAACAATCTGGATATTCCCGCGGTGGAGGTGCTGGAAAAGGCGCTTGATGAGTTTGAAGGGGCGATGCTGATTATTTCCCACGATCGTTATTTCCTGGATCGAGTGGTGGACCGCATCGTCGAGATGGACGGCGGCGGACTGCGGGGCTATGAAGGCGGCTACACCGATTATCTGGTTGCCCGCCAGAAGGCCCGAATCCGCCCTTGATTTCCGACGCATGGCCGATATAATTAGTTAGCTAACTAACTAAATGGCGGGGTGATGAAAGACAAAATGGCACTGCCGCCCTGGGCAACTGCGTATCTTTCCTACCGGTTGGTCAGCGTGGCCCGCATATTGGGTAAGCAGTTCCGGCATATGATGAGCGCCCACGGTCTGAACCGGACGCAGGGCGCTATCCTGGGACATCTCTTCCACCGCGGCGATGCTGGCGCGACGGCCAGTGACCTGCGGCGCTGCATCGGGGTGACGGCGGCCAGTATGAGCAACATGCTGGCCCAGCTTGAGCGCGAGAGACTGATCACGCGCACGCCGCACCCGGACGATGCCCGTGCCATGTTGATCCATCTCACGCCGGAAGGGCGTGAGCGCCTGGAGGTCTTCCCGCAGGCGATGGAAGTGCTGGATGCCCGGGCGTTTGCCGGATTCAGTGAAGAGGAGCGCGAACAACTCCGCGCATTCCTGGCGCGGATAGAAGACAATCTACAGGCTTTTACCGGAGACGACGACAAGGAGCACGGCTTTGTTTACACGAGGGAACGGTATGAAACGGGAGAGGAATAGAAGCCGCGGTGGTGGGCTGAGTAACCCCCTCCTGCGCGGCCTGCGCTATCTGGGGCGCTATCGGCTGGCGACGGGCGGTGCGTACCTCAGTCTGCTGCTGAGCACACTGGGAACGCTGCTCATCCCGCTGTTGTTTGAAGCGCTGATTGACGATGGTATCTATGCCGGGAACTACGATCTGGTGATTCGGGTCGCGGTCGGGTTGGTGGTGCTCTCTATGGTGCGCGGCCTGTTTGACTTCGCCCAGGGCTACCTCAGCGAACGGGTCAGCCAGGGCGTGGCCTTTGATCTGCGCAACGAGCTT
>JALSTC010000510.1 GCA_026983935.1 Ardenticatenia bacterium | reverse complement strand
TCCTCTGCTTCGGCTGGCGGCTCATCCGTGGGCTGCTCATGTGTCTCCGATGCCGGGGTCGTGACCGTCTCAAAACCAGGCTCCAGTGCTGTTTCAAAGAAGTCGAGTATATCCGGGGAAGTCCCTACTTCGACCGCCGGCTCCAGTGAGGCGCTGAGGAAGTCCTCTGTGATGGCTTCTTCTCTGTCTGCGGTGGCCGACTGCTCCGAAATCACTTCTGGTTCGAGGGTGGACGGCGTTTCGGACTCACGTGCAGCCGCTTCATCTGTGTGAGCGGCCATCTGTTCCGGCAGGACAACAGGGCGCGTTGATGCAGGGGGGACTGGCTTGGCGATGGCCGGGTTCGGTTTGGTGTCATCCTCGTTCAGGGGCGGCTCCTCGATTATCGGCGCGGATGCGGCCTGTTCAGCGGTGGGTTTCGCTGTTTCGGGTGGTATTGGCGGCATTTTCGCAATGGTCTGGTCGGCAGCCTGAGCTGGCCTTTGCACGGCGTGGGTTTTGGTTGTGGCCGAGGCGGCCAGTGCCGCGCGTTCGCTAACGCTGGGCGCTGGTCGCATGGCGACTTTTTCGCGAGCCGCCGCGTCCATGCGAATGCCGGTCGATTCCACCAGGCGCTTGAGCTGCTTCAGGCTGCCGGCAATTTCGCTGTCTACACGGCGGCGGATGAAGAGCGCGTTCCGCAGTCCGGCCAGCGGACCCTTTGGCTGATATTCAAGCGTCCACTGCACAACCGTGCCCTCCGGGATGGCCTGCAGGCGGATGCGTCCCCGACCGCTGCGATAGGGGCCATCCACGATGACGTATTCATAGCCCAGGTTTTCGTACCAGGACATAATATCATTGATGACGTCCGGCCCGCGGCGCATGGTGCTGCGCCATCGTACACCGACTCCCTGCTGGTGTGTGCTGAGGATTCGGCTTTGCGTGCAGTTCACATGCCATTTGGGCAGGGCTGTCAGGTCGCCGAGCAGCTCCCAGATGATCTCCGGGGGGGCATTGACCAGAACACGGCGATCGATCAGAGTCATAACGCCTCGCTTGCTTTACCTCGGTGGCTTGAGCGCAAGACCAAGTATCACAGAAAATGCGATGCCTAGCAAGAGTTCAGTCGCCCCTCTTTTTTGTTCCCATACGGCGTGCCCCTCACGCCAGGCAGCATACAGGCGCGGCACTACCGCCAGGGGAGCCAGTATCCAGAGGTTGAACATGCTTAACAGCAGCATGGTGATTCGTTCTGTGTAGCCCCACCATCGCCAGTGGTTCATATACGAGATCATGTCCGGCCAGTTGGCCCACCAGGAGACCTCGTAGAATCTGGTGATGGCGATGAGCGAAGCGCCGAGAGCCATCACCCAGCTCTCATCCGGCCCGGGCCGGGGGATAATGTAGTTGACAACAGCAGCCTGAAAAATCAGGATAGTGATCAGATGCAGCAGTTGATCGACAAGATACGGAATGAAAGGATGAATGTGCAGCCGGGAGCTTATCCAGACTTTTAGTCCATCCTGGAACGTATGGATCAGGGCCAGGATCGTGATATAGGGCCACAGGGCGGCAATCTGGCGGGGCAGGACGGCCAGAGACATCAACCAGACCATCAGGCCGTGCAGCGCAAGGCCATCCCAGGAGTGTATCTCGCGGGCGATGAACTGTCCTTTACGCGCTGCAAGCCAGTTGGTCTGGAGGATATAATCTGCCAGCAGGTGCGAGAAGATCAGATGCGGTATGATCACGTTGCAGAAGACCTCGCTGCAGGCTTGAGCCGAAATCCGTACATGTTACACGATGCCGGTTTATGTGTTAGGATTGTACCATCACCGGGGAATGTAAGGACAGTGCCCCCTGGTACTGATAGGCGGAGTATGGAATGCCAGGCCCTTCTGTCACGTTTGCTTTTATTCTTGCCACGATTTATGGCGTTGTATTCCATCTGCTGGTTGGCGGCGATGTGCGCCGTCTGGCCCTGTATCTGCTGGCGGGCTGGCTGGGGTTTGCGCTGGGGCACGTTTTTGGCGTGCTTCTGGGCGTCGAGATGCTGCGCATAGGGCCGCTGCGGACACTCTCGGCAACGGCGGGGGCATGGATCGCGCTGCTGGCGGCCCGCCTGATCAGCAGGCCAGCCCACAGTCGTTAAGGTGCAGAGGCTTGTATTCCAATTCACCTGGGTTATACTGTTCGGCAGCCAAGTGAGGTGTGTATGTCTCAGCAATCGCAGGGATCGAATGCCGGTAGGCCGGGGATAACCAGACTGGTGGTGATCTTCATTGCAGCCCTGATCGGGGCGCTGGTGATCGGCTTCATCATTGCGTTTATCCTGGCACTGCTTGATCCCGGCGCGGCTGCCGGGGTGCAGCTTATCCGGGACTTCTTCATCATCGCGATGGCATTGGAAGGCATGTTGATCGGCGCTGCATTGATCATTCTGGTGCTGCAGCTTGCACGCCTGACCAACTTGCTGCAAAACGAGATCAGGCCGATTCTGGAGCAGACCAACGATACAGTGAAGACGGTTCGCGGCACGGCCAGCTTTATGAGTCGCAACGTAGCCGAGCCGGTGATTAAGACAGGCGGTTTCATGGCCTGGATGCTGGCGATACTGCGGGAATTGTTGGGGCTGCGGCGTGCTGTCGCCCGGCGCGGGGACAGCAGTATGCCGGAGGAGGGCGAGTCCTGATGTCGGCACGTTCTCAGTCCTGTGATGGCAGTGGTGCGCTGGCTGCTGGGCTGCTGCTGGGTGGCCTGATTGGCCTGGCAATCGGCCTCTGGAACGCGCCCTCGAGCGGCAGGGATTTTCGGCGGCGGTTCATGGGGCGGGGCGAGGCTCTGCGCTCGAAAGTAGAGTCGCTGGTCGCCGGAGAGCGTGTCGAAGATGCAATCGCCGAGGGCCGCGCCGTGGCATTACAGCGGCAGCGTGAACTTGCCCGACGGTAGCCAGTGGGCGCTGGCGAAAAAGGGGCGGCATGATCACATGCACGCCCCTTTTCGTTTTCGTGTGCTTCAGATGGCGTGTTCAACCGCGCTGACGGCATCGGGCAGTGCCGTGAGGACATCATACGCGGTGATGCTACGGTGTGTCGCGAGGTCTTCGGCGGCGTAAGTCCCTGCCAACCCGTGCACATAGCCTGCGGTCAATGCGGCCTCAAAGGGAGGCAGGCCCTGCGCACGCAGCCCGACCAGTGCCCCGGCCAGGACATCACCTGTGCCTGCTGTTGCCAGCGCCGGCTCCACGAACGGGAGCACGGCTTGCCGGCCATCCGGCGCGGCGATCACGGTATGTGCCCCTTTCAAGACCACTACGCACTGCCACTGCGCGGCATATGCCGCGGCCAGTTCAATGCGTCTGGCCTGAATTTCCTCCACCGTCAGGCCTGTCAGCCGTGCCATTTCGCCGGGGTGCGGCGTCAGCACCGTGCCAGCAGGCAGCAGTTCCCACCAGTTCTCGATCTCGCTGAGCAGATTCAGGCCGTCTGCGTCCACGATCAGCGGTGGTAGATGCCCGGTGTGATTTTCAGCGGTTTTTGGGGATGCCGTGGATGTCGGCACAAAGCCGATGTGCCGCCGTGCCTGGCGTTGAGCTTCGGCGTTGAGCATGGCCATCAGGAAGTTGCGCGTGGTTTCCTCGCGGCCCCATCCCGGCCCCATGAGCAGGGCGCTGTAGTTCTCAAGCTCATCTTTCAGGACGTTCGCGGCATCTTCCGCCAGCACACCGAGATCATGGGGCAGCAGCAGCCATGTGGCCTCCGGGACATGGCCCGCCAGGATCGGGATGATTGGCTGTGGAGCGCCAACTGTGACCAGGCCTGCACCCACACGGTACGCTGCTTTTGCCGCCATCGCTGCCGCGCCCGTATAGTTGAGCGATCCGGCGACGATCAATGCCCTGCCAAATGTGCCCTTATTTGCGTTCGGGGGCAGCTCCGGTAGGAGGGCACGGATGTCGGTGCCTGCCGGCATTTCCAGACTGACGCGGTCGCGGCCTGGCAGTTTACCCGGCAGTCCAATGTCGGCGACATGCAGCCTGCCGGTCAGGCCCGCACCGGGGAATTTCACCAGTCCGCGCTTGACTGCAGCGAATGTGACTGTTTCGTTAGCCGGGATGGCCACCGGGTCGGCGTCGCCGCTGTCGCAGTCTACACCGCTGGGGCAGTCCACCGCGATGACAAGTGGGGCAGGTATGCCGCCAATGATCGGATAGGCCGGAGTCTGGTAGCGCAGTGGAGACTCGATCCGTCGTGCGGCAGTGATGGCTTTGTTCACGGTGCTGAGGAATTTTGCCATTTCGCCTTTGACGGGCAGTTTCAAGCCAATGCCCAGGATGCCGTCTATGATGACATCCGAGGTGCTGATCAGTTTTTTCAGCGCCCGGAAGCGCGAGTCGTGCTCCGCATCGGCAGTGAAAAGACCGGCTTCTTTGACAGCGGCGAAATTGGGATCGCTTTCGTCGCGGGGCCTGTACAGATAGAAGGCAACTTCACACTCGCTTTCGTCAGCGATCAACTTCCCTGCTACCAGGGCATCGCCGCCGTTGTTGCCGGGGCCGACCAGCACGGTGATGCGCATCCCCGGATAGCTTTCCACATGCGTCAGCACATGATCAGCCAGCGCGCGTCCGGCATTCTGCATCATCTGCGCGAAGCTCAGGCCGGAAGCATCCGCTTCCTGCTCAATAGCGCGCATTTCTTCTACCGTCACGATCTTAATCATACGGTACGCCTCTCTTTCCCGGAATGGGTGTGTTGAGTTAGAGCATCAGGCAGGGAGATTATACCAACCCTGCTGGTGATGGGGATTGCCGTCGAAAAGCTCCTGTCTGTCCCGGACGGATGCGTTACTTCCGCAGGAAGCTTACCGACGGCAGGATCGGGTGGAAACCGATTTCGCGGTACCAGGCCAGGGTTTGCCGCACGCCTTCCCGGAACGAGGTCGGTCTGAAGTACAACTCATCGCGGGCTTTCTGGCTGGATGCCTGCCAGTCGTTGAAGACATAGGTGCGCAGGTTGAGCGGGTAGTAGGGTTCCACACCGGTGTACTCGGAGAGCCATGTCCAGATGCGGGCCAGCGTGATCATTGCCCTTCGAGGGGCGTTGAAACGGAAATGGGAGATACCCGCTTCGTCGCTGATGATTCGGTTGGCCTCGTTGTGGGTCAGTGGATCGCCGCAAACGTTGTAGATTTCGCCCACTTCGCCGCAGTGCAGTGCATTGCAGACGGCAGCGGCCACATCGCCGATGTATACCGGGAAAATCACGTGGCGGCCTCCGTCCACTTTGATCAACAGACCTTTCATCGGGTCTTCGAAGAACAGGCGGTTAAAGGCGTAGTGGCCATGTGGACCGTAGTATGCGCCGGGACGCAGGATGATGGCCGGAAGCCCCCGCTCGAAGATATAGCGCTGGATCACGTGTTCGCCTGCCAGCTTGCTCCGCTGGTAGGGATCGGCGGGATGGGCTGGATGCGTTTCGTCAATGATGTGCCCCGGCGCAGGATTGCCGACGACGGCAATCGTTGATATATGCACAAAGCGCTCGACGCCTGCGGTCGCGGCAGCCTCAGCAACGTTGATCGTGCCCAGCACATTGGCTCGTTCGAACTCAGCCTGCTTCCCCCACATCCGGAACAGACCCGCCGCATGAACGACGTAGCGGCAGCCTGCGATGCCCTGTTGTATGGCCGCTGTGTCTTGCAGGTCGCCCTGAACGATTTCCACGTTGTACTGCTGCAGCCAGGGGTGCAGGTCGGGATGGCGTACAAGCGCACGAATAGCGTGCCCATGTGCGGCAAGACGGGGGATCAGATTCTTTCCAAGAAAGCCTGTCCCTCCGGTGACGAATATCATGGCATCCTCGTTATGTGGACTGCTGGCAAATGACCCGGGGCGACTCTACCAGCCGCAGCAGGAGGCTGCAACTCGACGTGATGTGGATAAGTGCTGTATGCAGTGTCAGCGGCTTTTCAGCGCCAGCCAGACGCTCTGGCGCAGCCGTCCGGGCGCGATAGGCTTCACCAGAAAATCATGGACTTTGGCAACAGTCAGGGCGAAGACCTGATCGGCTGGCGTCCCCAGCGCGCTGGTGATAATGACCGGGATGTTGGTCAGGGCCTGGTTGGCCTTCATCTTGGCGAGGATTTCCCAGGCATGTGTATCCGGGAGCACAAGACTCATCAGCACAAGGTCCGGTTCGAGGTCTTCAATGGCGTGGAGGGCTTCAATTCCGGTGTTTGCAGTCACAAATTCAACCCCCAGAGCGTCCATGGTCTTGGCGACAGAGTCCAGAAAGACCGTATCGCGATCCGCTCCAACGACCACTTTGCTTGCATTGGCAAAGGACTGGGTCTGACTGGCGATCAGTGTGTCAAGGTCGAGCACGTCAACGGCGTCGAAATCGTCACCCGGGGGCGCTCTGTTGACATCATATTCGAGGAAAGCCACGGCTGCGTCCTGCAGCAGTTGTGGTGCTGCCCGGCGCAGCACGTTTTGTGCCGCTTCTGCTTCGGTCAGGCGCGTGAACGGCTGGTTATCCTGCTTGACGATGGCGACGAGTCCGCTCTGCTCGCGGGCCGCATAGTGCCTGTCCAGCCCGAGATCATGCAGGCGTTGTTGTACCCGGTTTAGATTTTGAGCGGGCAGGGTGGTGTTGAGGTAAAAGTACTTGACGCGGGCGGTGCTTTCCTCACGTATGCGGAATCTGGAGAAGCGATTGCCTTCTGGCAGGGCGTGGAGCCACACATAGGCGCGGTCATAATGAGAGACACGGCCTGCCTCGCGGAGCTGCTCCAGCTCCATGTCGGTGATTGCATGGCCGTACTCCTGATCGCGGAAGGGAAAATGCTGACCGCTGAACAGGTCTTGTACCTGGTCAGTGTCCCACTGTACAACGGTCATCCCATTTCTCAAGACGAAAATGAGATGGCGGGGTACAGGTGCTCCATCGAGTCTACGGGTCATGGTCTACGGTCGGTTCCATCCTGAGCAGGCCGACGTGCAGCGGTGCTGTGGAGATATCCGAAATGGCGTTCTCCTGGCGGGCTTGCTGGAACGGTCGATCTGCGATTGAAGTCCCTTGACAGCGACCAGCCGGCTATCTCCCGATGCACAGGCCCGGCTTTATAATTCCACAAAGTAGCTTTCGGCGGCACGATCGATCAGGTCTTTGGTCAGGCGCGGCGGGCGATTCAGATAACGCGCAATGTCAATCAACTGGTCAATCAGATCACGCGGATGCACGGCGCGCAGTTTGCGGTCGTGTTTGATGTACCATTCCTGCAGCAGATAGGCCAGCCCTTTATCGTCGTACGGCACGCGTTTGGTCTCACATACCTTTCGGAAGATTTCCCGGAACTCCTCATAGCTGGGATCGCCGACTTCGATCTTGTGCCTGATACGGCGCAGGAATGCCTCGTCAACCAGATCGCGCGGCTCCAGATTGGTGGAGAAGACGATCAGCACGAAGAATGGCATCTCGATCTTGCGTCCGGTATGCAGAGTGAGAAAGTCCACGCCTTTTTCCAGGGGGACGATCCAGCGGTTGAGCAGATCGCGCGGCCTCACCTGCTGCCGACCGAAGTCGTCGATCAGGAACATACCACCATTGGCTTTGACCTGGAACGGCGCTTCGTAATACTTGTTAGTGTCGTCGTAGACCAGGTCCAGCCCGGCCATCGTGAGCTCACCGCCGACCATGATCACCGGGCGGCGAATGCGAATCCAGCGCGGATCACGTTTGAGGCCGGTCTTGCTTGCGCCTTCGTTGGAGGCGGCTTCCAGCACTTCGTGATTCACGCTGTCAAAGACGCGCACGATCTGGCCGTCAATATCGATCGCGTATGGAATCCAGATGTCGGTTCCCAGCACCATACGGCCTACGGCTTCAGAAATGGTGGTCTTGCCGTTGCCCGGCGGCCCATAGAGAAAGATGGACTTGCCGGAATTAACCGCCGGGCCAATTTTGTTGAGCATACGTTCGGAGACGACAAGATGGGTCAGCGCAGACTTCATCATGTCCTGTGTGACGGTGCGCTTCCCTTGATTCTGGGCGCGCATGGCGGCGATATACTGCGACAGGGTCACCGGGCACGGCCCCGCGTATTGCGAACGCTCCATGGCTTCCCGCGCTTTTTCTGCCCCCTTGGCCGAAATCACGTATTGGTAGGCTGCTTCACCAACGCCGCCGCTGCCTTTGACTTCCACGAATTTTTCGCGCTTCAGGAATTCCATCACGCCGTCGAGCACGCCGGTATAGGGCAGTTTGACGAAGTCGGCGATCCGGTGCCCGGACATGAAACCGCCGAAGTACAGCACTTTGATGACCAGATCGGCGATAGTTAGTAAATTGAGGCCTGTATCCTCAATGGAACGCATTACAGGCGGTTCCCATTTACCTTGCTGACCGCCTCTGGCAGGCGGCTGTGATTGGGCTGGCCGTCGCGGGGGTTTGGGCGCAATTCGTCCGGTCATGAGTTCACTTCCTTGAAAAATACCCGGGCAAAGGTTGATGCCGTGAGTGTTGCGAGTGTTGCCTGTGTTTCCTGTCTGTTACGCATTATACGACAAAGTCGTCTCGCTGCCAGTTAGGGCGGGCACGCATGCGGCCCCGTCGCGCATTTGGGCGCAGGGCGACCTGGTGTTACACTAAAAGCTGAGGGAGGAGAAGAGAGAAAACAGCATGATTGACCGCATTCAGTGGCTGGGTCACAGTACGTTTCGTTTGCAAGGCCCGCCGTTGATTTACATCGATCCCTGGCGTGTGGCGCGGAACGCATTCCTGGCGGATGTGATCTTGATCAGCCGTGTGGACTACGATCACTGCTCGCCTGCGGATGTAAACAAACTGTGTGGGCCTGATACCCAGGTAATTGCCGGTGATGAAGCCGCAAAGTGCCTTGATGGCGATGTGCGCGTCCTGCGGCCCTGGCAGAGTATCACCATTGACCGTGCACGGATTACGGCTGTTCCCGATGGCGGGCTGTCGGGGAACAGTCTGACAGGCCGATTTCGGGATTTGAGCTACCTGATCTCAATGGACTACTATGATATTTACTATGCGGCGAGTACAGCCGTGACCCCGGAGATGGCACACTTTCACCCTGATATTGCCATCCTGCCAGTAGGTGGGGGTCACAACGGCCTGGCGGGCATTGAAGAGGCCGTCGAAGCGGCCAGAATCTTGCAGCCGCGGTGGGTGATCCCTTCGCATTGGGGTACATCCGAAGGGGCCAGCTATCTGGACGTGCGGGCTTTTCAGTCAGCGGTAGGTGATCTGGCCGAGGTAGTGCTTCTCGAGCAGGTGAGATAAGAAACAGGTCTGCCGACGCCAACCCATGGCAGACCTGTTCGTTCTATGACGGTATTCTACTGCCCGATGCTATGCAGCGCTTTCCAGTGAGCCATCTTCCGTCCAGTTGAGCGGTGTGTCATCCTGTGTCAGGATGAGCGGCCTGATCCGCCGTTCGATAACATCCCGGTTGATGATCACCCGACGGATATCCGAGCGCCCCGGAATCTCAAACATCACGTCCAGCAGGACATTCTCGATGATGCTGCGCAGCCCGCGTGCACCTGTTTCCTGACGGATGGCTGCCTGTGCGGCGGCGGACAACCCATCTTCGGTGAAGACCAGTTCCACATCGTCAAGGGCAAACAGTTTCTGGTACTGCTTCGTCAGTGCATTGCGTGGTTCGACCAGAATACGCATCAGCGCTGCTTCGTCCAGCGGTTCGACGTGTGTGACGACCGGCAGCCGACCCACCAGCTCCGGGATCAAGCCAAAGTGGATCAAATCATCGGTGCTGATGTTTTTCAGCAGGGTGGAGTGATCCATTTCGCTGCGGCTTTTACCCTGGAAGCCGATGTGCCCTTTGACGCCGATGCGGTTGGCGATGAGGTCCTCAATGCCGTTGAACATCCCACCACAGATGAACAGGATGTCGCTTGTGTCAATCTGGATGAATTCCTGGTGTGGATGTTTGCGCCCGCCCTGGGGCGGGACGTTGGCGACAGTACCTTCGATGATTTTGAGCAGCGCCTGCTGCACACCCTCACCACTTACATCGCGCGTGATGGATGGGTTGTCCCCACTTTTGCGCGCAATCTTGTCAATTTCGTCAATGTAAATGATGCCCTTTTCTGCACGCTTGATGTCGTAATCTGCCGCCTGGATAAGGCGCAGTAGAATGTTTTCGACATCTTCGCCAACGTAGCCGGCTTCAGTCAGAGCCGTTGCGTCAGCAATGCAGAAAGGGACATCCAGTACACGGGCCAGTGTCTGGGCCAGCAGTGTCTTTCCACAGCCGGTCGGGCCGATCAACAGGATGTTGCTCTTTTCCAGCTCTACATCCTCAAGCTTGCCGCCGGCTTTCACACGCTTGTAGTGATTGTGCACGGCCACGCTCAAGACTCGCTTGGCGCGTTCCTGGCTGATGACATACTCATCCAGGTACTCATGTATTTCCCTGGGCGAGGGAACATGCTCGATGGTGAAGTCCGATTCTGATTCGTAGGGGGCTGCCTCCTGTGCCAGGATTTGCATGCTCAGATGGACGCACTCATCACAGATGAATACGCCATCCGGCCCGGCGATCAGGTGCTGCACTTCCCTTTGTGATCGGCGGCAGAAAGAACACCGCTGTTCATCAGTGGGTAATTGGGTCACCTGCTCCCTCCAGCAGCCGCGGCTTCCGGCGTTTTGGCCGGTTCCAGCACGGCGTCGATCAGGCCGTATTCGACAGCCTGTGACGCGCTCATGTAGAAGTCACGGTCGGTATCGTGCTCGATGGTGGCCTTGTCCTGCCCTGTATGGTACATGAAGATTTCGTTAAGCCGCTCCTTCAGGCGGATGATTTCGTTTGCCTGAATGACAATATCCGACGCTTGCCCCTGTGCACCGCCAAGCGGCTGGTGCATGTGAATGGTGGCATTGGGCAGCGCGAATCGGCGGCCATGTGTCCCGGCAGTGAGCAGTACCGTACCAAAGCTGGCCGTCACGCCGACGGCAACTGTACTGATCGGGGCCGAGATTTGCTGCATGGTGTCATAGATCGCCAGTCCGGCATAGATGCCGCCGCCGGGCGAATTGATGAACATCTGGATTTCT
>JALSTC010000509.1 GCA_026983935.1 Ardenticatenia bacterium | reverse complement strand
GGCGACGGCCACGATTGGTCGCTCCGAAAGCAATGATATCTGCATCCCGGAGCGGCATGTCTCCCGCCGCCATGCCGTGATCAACTACCGCGACGGCATATTTATGATCACCGATCTCGGCAGCGCCAATGGGACGTTTGTCAACGACCAGAAGCTGACCGATCCATTCCCTCTGGCCAGCGGCGACGTGATCCGGCTCTTTGTGCCGGTGCTGCATTTTTCCGCCGTCGTGACCGAAGAGGAGCACGCCACCGCTTCCCGCAAAGGGACGGTCATCGTGCCCGCCAGCACGGAGGGCACGCCGCTGCTTTGTGTGACCGCCGGGCCGCAGGAGGGCGCGGAATTTCCGTTGGTCGCGGAATCGCTCTCTATCGGGCGGGCGACGGCCAATGCCACGTGGGATATTTCGCTTCAGGATAGGGCCGTCTCACGGCCTCATGCCCGCCTGGAACGCGATCCGGAGACCGGCGGCTGGCGCATCCGTGATCTCGGCAGCGCCAACGGGACGCTGGTCAACGGCACGCCCATCCCGGAAGATGAGCCGCATACGCTGAAAGATGGGGACGTACTGACCATCGGCCAGACACTGCTGCTGTTCCGCGTCAGCTAGCGCCGCAGAGGCAGGATAGCATCATGGCGAATCTCTGGCAGGAAATGGCCGCCGGGGCAGAAACGGGCGGCATCTGGGACAGGGTGGATGACCAGCTCGCCAGCCCGACCAGCGCGGCGGATGGCGCGGCAGGGCTGTGGGGGCGCATCGTTGTGGCACAGGCGGATGGCCTGTGGTCGGAGGCCAACAAGGAAACCATGCTGCTGGAACGCCCTCAGTTGCAGCGGGAAAGTCTCTGGAATCAGGCCAACGACGAAACGCTGATCCTGCCCCGCGAGGGACTGCTGCCCATCTGGGAGGCCGTCCTGGCGCAGGCCGACGAGACCGGCTCCTGGGACCTGGCCGGGACGATTTTCATGCACCGCCCCGAAGTCAGCGAAGACATGTGGAGCCGCGCCCGCGAGGAAACGGTCATCATTTCCCGCCCGGATGCGGGCGGTGTCTTTCGCGCAGAGCTTGCCGGGCGCGACCTGACGACCTGGCGACCCCGGCGCAGGCCCGGCTGGGCGCTCAAGGAGCTGATCGACCACAGCGGCAAAACCTACTGGATACTCAAAAATCTGCGGGATAACACCTATGTCCGGCTCAGCGAGGAGCAGGTATTCATCTGGAATGAACTGGATGGCGAGGCGACGGTGCAGGACATCGCCGTGGCTTACATGATCACTTACGGCCGGCTGGCGATCAATTCCCTGATTCTGCTGCTGGATCGGCTCCAGCAAAAAGGTTTCATTGAAGACCCGCTGCTCAACGTCTACGGCGCGGTGGATGAGAGCGTGGCCCGGCGGCGGGCCAATGTCTGGTGGCGGCGGGCGCTGCGCTTTCTGCTCAACCACGAGTTTGCCATCCGCGGCATTGACGGCCTGATCGCGCAGACCTATCAGCGCGGCGGACGGCTGCTGTTCACGCGCCCCGTGCAGGCTGTGCTGCTGCTGATCGCGCTGACCGGGGCAGCCGCCTTTTTCCTGCACATGCGGAGCGGGGCCTACAGCGTGTTCACCGGCTCCGGCAGTCTGATCGTCATCGGTATTATCACGCTCTACGTGCTGCAGTTCATCACGCTGCTGATCCATGAATGGGCGCATGCCGTCACGACCAAGCATTACCGTCGTGAGGTGCGCAAGGGCGGCTTTTTGCTCTACTTCGGGATGCCCGCCGCGTTTGTGGATACCACCGATATCTGGATGTCGCCGCGCCGCGAGCGGATTCTGGTGAGCTGGGCCGGGCCGTATTCCGGCTTCGTGCTGGGCGGGCTGGCCTCACTGCTGATCCTGCTGCTGCCCGGCGCGTTCATGGACGGCGTGCTCTACCAGTTCGCCTTCCTGACCTATCTCACCTCCTTTATGAATCTGAATCCGCTGCTCAAGCTGGACGGCTATTACATCCTGATGGATTGGCTGGAGATTCCGCGCCTGCGGGAGAAAAGCCTGGCCTTTGTTGCTGCGGGCCTGTGGCCGCATCTGCGCAGCCGTGAGCCGTTCAGCCGCGAGGAGCGCATCTTCGCCGTTTTCGGGCTGCTGGCGGGTGCGTGGACGATCTTTGCGCTGCTGCTGGCGGCGCAGTTATGGGGCGGGGCGCTGCTGGGCTTCCTGCGGCGTGTGGGAGAAACGCCGTCTGGCGCGGCGGCGCTGGCCGTGATCGGGCTGGCGCTGCTGGCTCTGCTGAGCTACCGCTACCTCTGGCTGCCTTTACGTCGTGCCCGGCGGCGGCGCTGAGAGTCCGTGTGCTGTTTTGATGAGCTGGAGGAATCGATTCGATGCATCGCCTGAC
>JALSTC010000508.1 GCA_026983935.1 Ardenticatenia bacterium | reverse complement strand
ATATACTGCTGCTGTCCCTGTGGAAGCTGTGGGAAGTTCGGGAATCCGGGCAGATTCGGGAAACCGGGAAACTGCGGCATCTGCTCGCTGACGGTCACCGGCTGCCGCACCTGCACGCTGACCACCGACGGGTTGATCGTCTCATACAGGTGGATCAACTGGCTTTCCAGGTCGGTATATGAGGCCCCGGCCTGGGCCTCAACGATGGCCGGTGTGCCGGTTTGCGAAGGCGTGACGGTGACCACCCCGAAGATCATCAGTGCCATACCGAGGATCACTGCGCCGGTAATCATCCAGCCAATACGCTGTTTAATGTGAGCCATAGGTTATACCTCCTCCTCATGTTTGTGCTCATTTGGAGCGAGGGTATCAATGTAAAGACGCGCCCGCCCCGATTGCTCGTGGTCCAGACGCGCCAGATGGTGGTCTTGTGGCCGCGATAATGTGATGATGCGATGCGGGGCGATAACCATTAAATCCCGTGAAGATGCCCTCGCTTTATCCGTGCGTTACAATACACCCCGTAGGTAAATCCAGCCTTAGACGAAGGTAGAAAATATATAAGAATCTTGACTTTTGAGTGTTGCGTTTTGAATGAGCTAAGCATGGGCTGACGTGCACTATAAAGATGAAAATCGCGCCCTGCTCAGAACATCAGGAATGCCACCTGCTGCTTTTTCTGGCCTCTTGCCTCTGGCCTCCTGATTTCGCTCGCCGCCTGTCGCTCGTCGCTCAGACGCTATTTTCGCAGGAGGGCAGCATGCCCCGGATATACGACATCAGCCGCACTATCGCCCCGACGCTGGCCGTCTGGCCTGGCGATACGCCCTTTTCCGCCGTGCAGAATCTGCGGCTGGCGGCGGGCGATCCGGTCAACCTGACCACGCTCACCATGACGGCGCACATCGGCAGCCATGCCGACGCGCCCTGGCATGTGCAGGCCGGGGGCGGGCATCCCGCGGATATGCCGCTGGAGCCGTTCATCGGCCCGGCACATGTGGTCACCATCACGCGGCAGCACGGCGGCATCGGCCCGACGGATTTTGCGGGCCATGATCTGCATGGCATGAGGCGGCTGCTGATTCACACCTGGTACAGCGATGTGCCCGACGATCAGTTCAGGCCGGATTTTCCCTATCCTACGGTTGAACTGGTGGACTGGCTGGCGGGGCAGGGGGTGATCCTGCTTGGGGTGGACATGCCGACGGTGGATGCTTTTGAGGGAGAAGGCCTGCCCGCCCATCATCGGCTGTTTGAGCGCGGCATGTTCAACCTGGAAACGCTGTGCCTGCGGGGGGTGCCGGATGGCCGCTATGAGCTGATTGCGCTGCCGCTCAAAATCGCCGGAGTCTGCGGCAGCCCCGTGCGGGCTATCCTGCGGGCATTGGACTGAGGATGAGTGCTTACGGTTTGCTGGTTGCGCAGGAGGAAGACAATGTCTCTGGAATTGCAGTTGGAGGTGACGATTTATCTGGCGCTGGCGGCGCTGTTGAGCATGGTCATCGGCCTCGACCGTGAACGCCGCCAGCGTCCCGCCGGGCTGCGGACGCATATGATGGTCGGGGTGGGCGCGTGCCTGTTCACCCTGCTTTCCGTGCACGCCTTTCCTGGCCCCGGTGACAGCGCACGGGTGGCGGCGCAAGTTGTGACCGGGGTAGGCTTTCTGGGTGCGGGGACGATCATCCAGCGCAAGATGGATGTGCATCAGTTGACGACGGCGGCCAGCATCTGGGCGACGGCAGCGGTCGGCATGGCCGTCGGCGCGGGAGCGTGGTTTCTGGGGATCACGGCCACGCTGATCATCTGGGTGGTGCTGGCCGTGCTGCGTCCCCTCGAGCCGGAGAAGAGGAAAGAATAGCGGGCGGCAGGTCGCCCGCTTCCCATGCTTGGCTCACCATTTTGAGGGCGGCTGTGCGCCGCACGCCATAGGCTGCTGCGATTCGTACCACTGCCGGGGGAAGGCCATTGCTGCTTTCCCCCGGCTTGATATTAAGGCTTTGTGAAAAATTTCTGAAGTATTCATAAATATCTTTATTCCTGTCTTACAATACACACAAACCTCTTGATTCCCGGAGAAAAAAGATGAGCATCTCAGTTTCATGGGATAATCCTCAAAAAACGGTTATCCGCTACCTTGTCGAAGGCGAGTGGGGCTGGGATGACCTGCAGGCTGCCAATGGCGAGATGAATAAACTGCTGGAGACGATTAACCACCAGGCGAACATTCTGCTGGTGCTGCACAATACCAGTCTGGTGCCCAATGAAGTCTTCAGCCGCTTCAAACGCAGCATGCGCATCCGTCACCCCAGGCTGGGATCGGTGATGGTCTTCGTTGGTGCGCCCCGACTGGTGAGGATGCTGACCGAAACGTTCACCCGGCTCTAT
>JALSTC010000507.1 GCA_026983935.1 Ardenticatenia bacterium | reverse complement strand
GACATCACGGTGACCGTACAGCCTGAGCGCGTGCAGCTTGCCGTCAGAGGCCGGACTGTTTACGATGTGACCGATGCACAGATGGGCAGTAACAGCAGTCTGTATCTGGCGCTTGGCCCACAAAGCCGGGTGCGCCTCACAGATTGGCTGTTGGAAGAAGTGGATTAGTCAGCGGATTCGATGAAATTGATCTGGAGCTTCAGGTGGCCGAGCCGGATCTCATCCCCATCACGCAGGATGCGCGGCTGGTGGTGCACCAGCCGCAGGCCGTTGAGAAACGTGGAATTGGCGCTGCCCAGATCGGTGATGCGCAGGGAATCCTGCTGGATATCCAGGCGGGCGTGCCGCCGGGAGACTCCAAGCTCTGCAGCATTGAATGCTGTCAGGTCAACATCCGGTGCCATGCCCGTTTCCGGATCAAAACGCCCCAGGATGATGCCCTCGTTCTTATTGACCTGCGCTTCAATGATCTGCCCCTGTTCGACAACCCGCAGGATCAGGCGCACCTGCTCATCGAAACGGGCGCTGCCCCAACGCGGCTGGTTTTCGCCGGCGTCCTCTTCCCCAAACTCCCGCGTATTTGCCTGCCGTTGAAGGAGCGTCGGGTCTACAGGCTCCCCGCAGTAGATACAGATCACCGTACCTTCAGGATTGTCGCGCTTACAATTTGCACATTTGGTGGCCACGGCGCCCCCTCGGACCCATAAATCACATTCCTGCCGAACACCTGTGATTGTTTCCCCTTCACGGGAGATATTATAGCAGTTGTAGTAACGACGGCAACGATTTTCCCCGGTCTATCGAACATTCAAAGACATTGGCATACAAAGGCATACAAATTGGCATGTTCAGCCTGGCAGCCCGCCGGTTGCAGCCGCGCAGGCGGCAGGCATCAGCATGGTTCCACCATCTGCCTACTTACTATAGCACAGGTTTCTAGAGGGCAGTAGCAGCTTCACTCGGAGGAAGATAGAGATATGCACGACAAAAAAACGGGGTCACTCCAGCAGGTGAGTGTCCCCGAGAAATGCTGTGCGGGTTCTGTCGTGCGGATCACTGCTTTTCGTAGGAAAGGTGAATTGCCTCGAAGTCGGTGAAGAGGAAGTGGTCGTGGTAGTAGTGAATCCACAGGAACGACAGAATCGCGGTGTAGTAGGCCACGTCAAAGCGCCAGTTGCCAATGTCGCTGGTGATGTGCGCCGGCTGGAACACGCCGGTCAGCAGGTACACCACAATGAAGACAACCAGCGATCCACCAAGCAGCAGGACGCTCAGGGCATACAGCCCGCGTGCGTCTTTGCTCTTGTGGCTCCACTGGGCGACGATCGGCGCGGATTCATCCAGTTCCTTATACTGATCGCGCAGCTTGATAATGTAGAAGGTCAGCGCCAGATACTGCAGCGAGTGCCAGGTATTGAGACCCTGAAAAGCGGTATCCAGGTTGGGCAGCGCAGGCATGGTGAAAGCCACCGATACCGTCAGCGCCAGGAAGAGCGTCTTCGGCCAGTTGATGTAACCGCCGAGAAACTCGCGCACCGATTTGATGATGAAGGCAATCAGTGCGACGGCAAACACAGCCGTCATCAAAATGAAGAACCACTGCTGCTCGAAGACATCCGGAATCACCCGCGTCAGGTCATTCGTGCCGATATCAAACGATCCCTGGCTGATTTTATAGGCCGCCATCGGGAACAGGCAGGTCATGATCACGCCGTAGTCAATCAGGCGAGCCAGCGGGCTGACGGCACTCCCTGTCTGCAGTGTCTTGCGTTCCTTATGGTTGTAAAGCTCCACGATATAAGTAATCTGGTGCAGCACGTGAAGCGCAGCCCAGAAGAAGAAAACCGTCAGAAGCAATGTCAGGTTCAGGAAAGCCAGCGACACCACAACAATCGGAATAATTATAGAGGAGCGAATCAACATTGGGTAGCGGCGGCGAAACTGCCTGTCCAGGCCCGTCCGCAGAAATGTGGACATCATATGCGGCCCGCCGATAGCGACAGCGACGAAAGCGTTGACGGCATTGCGGCTGACATCGTCGTTGATGCCCGCCTGATCGCGCAAAAGCAGATAGACCAGGTAGGGCAGCGGCACAAGCACTACACTCAACGAGATAAAAATCAGGTCCCAGTTCCGGTTGCGCAGCCAGAGTGACGAACGGGATTCAGTGGTGGCGTGCGGGGTCATACTTGCAGTTGAAACGCCCATCATGCACCTCGCTTAATTTGGATAACTTCGATTAACTCAGGGCATTTTATCATCCGCCGCCTGGATTGCCAATGTACGGCATGGAGTTTTGCGGCTGGATTCGACCTGATTGGCGTGCTGTAATCGCCAGCCTTTTGACCGGGTTGGGGCGGAGATCGCTTATTCGCGCACGGCCAGCGTGCTT
>JALSTC010000506.1 GCA_026983935.1 Ardenticatenia bacterium | reverse complement strand
CGTGATCGGTGTGGTTCACCCGGAAACGCGGGTGACCGTGCGCCAGCCGGTTGTGCCGGTTGCCCACCTGTCGGATGTGCTGGCCGTTGTGCGGGATAACTATCTGGCCGCGGAGCGGGTAGATTCCAGGATGGTGCAGGAAACGGTGCGGGTCATCCTGAACGGATAGTGCCTTCAACAAGTGGGACACTGTATTTATCGGGATGTGACGGTTTGCTGGTAGAACGGATAGACAATTAGCGTGAGTTTCAAGCGATTGATGCCGAATCCCCCCGCATGGGCCAGGGCTGATCATCCGGTTCTGCGGCATGTCCTTCAGCGTCACAGAGTCCATGAGCCGTGGTGGCGGCTGGTGCTGCGGATTGCGCTGCAGGTGGTGGCGCTGATCTTGCTGGTGCTGTTGGGCTATCAACTGGCGACCGACTTCGGTACTCACCCTGCCCGAACGCTGCATGATGTCCTGTACTGGCCGCTTGTTTTCCTGGGGGTGCTTGTCGGGCTGGCAGCCATGATGCTGACCGGCAATGTAATCACCACGGAAAAGTCACGTGGCACATGGGACAGCCTGCGGCTGACCTCTCATGGTGCGGAACTGACTTTCCAGGCCCGCTGGTTGGCGGTCTTCTACAACCTTCGCGGCCCGCTGGCCGTGCTGTTTCTGGCGCGGGTGATCTTTGTTGTGGGCATTCTGATTGATCTCGCGCAGTACTACCGGGGGCGTTATCTCGATCTGCTGCTGAGCGGCATCACGCCTGCTGTTCCGGTTGCGGTGGGTGCACTGCTGCTGTCAGCGACAATGACAGCCGCTCTGCTGCAGCCGCTGGTTGCCGTCGGGATGGACGCGGCGGTGGGGCTGCTGGTATCGGTAGCGGTTCGCCAGCCACGCTATGACGTCCTGGCGCGTACGCTGCTCAGCGTGATGCGGGTGATGGTGGCGGTGCTGGCCATTCTTGTTGGTAGCCAGGTTTTCGCTGAGATGCCGGAAGTGCCCGCAGGTGGAGCCTGGGGCGGGATTCTGTTCTTGAGCATCTTTGGCGATCAGGGGCTGCGCCTGCTTAATCTGGGAGACAGCGGCCTGCTGTGGGTTGACCTGGACTACGGCATTTTGATCGGGCCGATGCTGCTGGTGCTGACACTCTTACAGGCCTGGCTTGTGGGGCGCGTCGTCGGGTGGACGGCGCGGCTGGCCGAGAGGGCCGAGTAAAAGCTGTGGTGATGTTCCGCCGACGGCTGCTGTGGCTGGTTTTTCCCGGTGCGGTGCTGCGTGGTGCGGCTGTATCAGTGCTGCCTGTGCTGCTGTTGGGTGGATTGTCGCTGCTGGCCGTATTCCTGGGCCATTATTTGCCTTCGCCGCCTGTCTACCTGGAATCGAATGGCTGCCCTCAGCCCTGCTGGCAGGGCTTGCAGGTCGGAGTCGTGGGCCTGGAAGAGGCGCTGGATATCATCAAGCAGAATAATCTCGCATCGTCCGTGTCATTCGAGGATGCCGTACCTGAGGCTGGACGGACGGCTGTCCTGGAGTGGCGGACGAATCGTTCCCCGGTTTACAACGTGCGGATGCGCTTCCGCAATGATCGACTGACCCGCCTCGATCTCATTCCTGAAGAACCGGTGCTGCTGGCTGATGTGTTCGGCGCATTCGGGCCGCCCTCTCATGCTGTGCTGTGTCAGGCTGGAGGCCGCCAGGCAGGCAGCCAGTTTCTGGCGGCGACGCTGTACTTTTTTGATGGGGCGGTGGAGGTCTGGAGTTTTGCTTCGACCAGGATTCAAGATGGCGGCTGGCAGGTCAACCCGGAGATGGCTGTGTCCCGCCTGACGTATCGGGCGGATGTGGTGCAGTTGGCCGGGATGGGGCCGATGGGTGCGCAGCCCTGGCGAGGTTTTGGCCGGGTTTCGCGGCTTGGCTACTGCCGCTGAGCGGAGTCTGAGCGTAAGGGACTGCCGATGCGTGTATTGAGAGAAGCCTGGTTAGTGGTGGCAGTGCTCCTGCGGCGCAGACCCTGGGCCTTCTTGCTGCTGCTGCCGCTGCTGACGGCGGTCATGCTGCTGGCAATGCGGATCGGGGAAGCGGCACCGGCACTGCCGGTTTACCTCGACGCCGGAGACTGCAGTCAGCCGTGCTGGCAGGGCCTCCAGCCGGGCACGACTCATCGCGATGAGGTGTTGGCCTTCGCCCGGCAGCATCCGCTGTCCTCTCCCGGATCGCTGGAGGTCTCCTCAGAAACGGCCAGCTCCCGGCCCTATATTATCTGGGAGACACGGTATTTCCCTTCATATGATGTGCAGGCGCGGTTCTACCAGGACACCCTGATGCGGCTCGATCTCTATGTGGATGGCCGGCTTCAGTTAGGCGATGTGATCGAAGTCCTGGGTGAGCCGTCCCATGCGCAGT
>JALSTC010000505.1 GCA_026983935.1 Ardenticatenia bacterium | reverse complement strand
CCGTCTGGCACGCATCTTCAGGAAATCCGGCTATGCCATACGTGTGCTGCTGCTGCTCGCCGCGCTGGGCTTTGTGATCTGGACGTATCAGGGGGATGTGTACGTGGCGCTGGTGCTGGCCATCTGCGCCGGGGGGCTGTTCATAGACGGCATCGCGCCGATGATCGTCTCACCGCTGGTGCGCTGGATCGTGCGCACGCCCTTTGCACTCGGTGCCCTGATCCCGCTGTGGGGCATCGGCGATGCGCTCCTGCGCGGGGACATGGACGCGCTGACTCACAAAGCCATTCTGGGCGGCGTATACGGGCTGGCCGTGCTGATCCTGCTGCGCCTGCCGCGCCATATGAGCGGCCCCTTTGAGCACTGGCTGCCCGACCGCACAACGGCGCGGCCCGCTGCCCGCCGCGAATACGCCAGCGCCGGTGCAGGCCGCGACTACAGTCAGCGATCGACGAGCGGCGCGTTTTCCTCCGGCAGTTCACGCCGCGCCTTTTCTTCTTCGGCGGGAAGCAGTTCTTCCGACCGTGCGCCGTCTGGCCGAACATCGTTTTCGCGACCTTCTCCGTCGTCGGGCGCATCGCGCCGTGAATCTCCCCGCCCGGAACGCACCAGTCCCTTCGAGCGCAAGCCAGAGCACAGCCCAACGTCGAGCGGCACACAGCGCACGACACGCAATTTCTTCAGTCGAGAACGCCCCTCGTCTTCAGATTCGGAGTCTCCAGGGCGCAAAAGCGGCGAATCCTCCCGCCGGAAAAGCGCCAGCCCCTCCGAAGGCAGCAAAAAGCGTCTGACGGCACGCGGCCTCTTCGGTCGAAAGGGAGCCTCATCTTCGGAGTCCGATTCGCCCGAATCCCCGGAGCGCAGAGGTGGCAAGCCTTCCCGCCGGACGGAGAAGGCCCGCTCATCGTCGTCACCGTTCCTCAGCGATTTTGATGCGCCGGGGACATCCTCAAGCCCCTTCCTCGATGATCTGGACGATGAGGACACAGACGCGGATTCCGCTCCTTTCCTGCGCGATCTCAAGAATCCGACCAGCAAGGCGTCATCGTCCGCCGCAGAAAACAAGGGCAGCACTGACAAGAAGCACAGGGGCCTGTTGAATCGTCTTCGTCGCAAAAAATCGTAGAGCGGCCGTGCCGCCAAATCGCCCTTGACGATCCCCGGTCTGCCGTCTATAATCCCCTCGCTTTTGGATGAAGCAATCGGTGCTTTGCCGCAGACCGCAGGTGCATCTCCGGATGCTTAATTTCCTGCCGAGGCGAAGGTTCTGGAACACGAGAATTTTCACCGCCTGAACGTGTGAAACGTGTCGGCCTTTGCATGCTGTGGCAGCAGAGGCCGTTTTGCTTTGCCCGTCGAGACCATTTCCTACCGATGAAAGGAGGCAGGACACTTGCCTATCTCCAGACAGAAGAAAGAGGAACTGGTTGCGCAATACACCGACCTGCTGAAGGATTCCCAGGGCATCATCATCACCGAGTATCGGGGGATGTCCGTGCCAGACCTGCAGGCACTGCGTGCCAAACTGCGGGAAGTCGGCAGCACATACCTGGTGACCAAGAACACCCTTCTGCGCCGGGCGCTGGCCAATGCCGGTATGCACGTGCCAGAAGAGCTGCTCACCGGGCCGGTGGCCGTGGCCTTTGCCCATGAAGACCTGGGCGCAACGGCGAAAGCCGTCCTGGACTTCCATGAAGACATGGAACTGTTCCTGGTCAAGGGCGCACTGATCGGCGAGACCGAGTACGACGAAAGCGGCGTCGAGGCGCTTTCCAAGCTGCCGACGCTGGACGAACTGCGCGGGCAGCTTATCGGTCTGATCATCGCCCCGGCGACCGGGCTGGTCTCCCTGCTGGAGGCGCCGGCAGCCGAGCTGGTGAGTGTCATCAACGGTGGCGCAACACAACTCCTGAACGTCGTGGCTGCATATGCAGCCAAAGAAAACGCCGAGGCCGCGTAGCCCCGGTACCCGATTGATAATCGCAAGGCTAACCAGACAAAATCAATAACACCTGATCTGACACAAGAAAGGAACTCTCAAAATGGCCGATCTGGAAAAGCTCGTTGAGGAACTCAGCTCCCTGACCGTGATGGAAGCTGCTCAGCTCAAAGACATGCTGGAAGAAAAATGGGGCGTGACCGCTGCCTCTGGCGCGCCGGTCATGATGGGTGCCATGCCGATGATGGCCGGTGGGGCCGCCGAGGCCGAGCCTGCCGAGGAAAAGACCGAATTCGACGTGGTGCTCAAGGAAGTCGGCCCCAAGAAGATCAACGTCATCAAGGCCGTGCGTTCCTTCACCAGCCTGGGCCTCAAAGAGGCCAAAGAGCTGGTGGACGGCGCTCCCGCAACCGTGCTGGAAGCCGTCAGCAAGGAAGCCGCCGAAGACGCCAAAGCCAAG
>JALSTC010000504.1 GCA_026983935.1 Ardenticatenia bacterium | reverse complement strand
ACAAAAGCCTCGTACTGGGCGTAGGTCACCGGGCAGCGGGCGATCCAGTAGGTGGGCAGGTCGGCCTCAAACTGCGGCAGTTCGTCGCCATCTGCCCGCGGGTCTTTCTCTTTGTCGCTGCCTATCAGGAACGGCCCGGCGGGGATTCCCACCCAGTAATCCGGGTCTTGCGCCGGCCCCCCGGCTGGCAGCCCGATGCCGGGACGATCGTCCACCGCCAGCCGGCCCAGCACCCGGTACGCCGCCGCACGGCCCACCGGGTTCGCTTCCCGTGTTTTAGCGCGGGCGCTTTCCACCAAGGCGGCCCGCGTTTCCGGTTGGATGTTGTCCGGGTCTACTTCGATGCCGCTTTCAGTCAGCGCCTGCCAGGCTGCCTCCGGCTGCGCGGGCGCGATCCAGCGCGCCACATTTTCCGGATCGCCGCGCACGCCTGCCAGGATGATGGCCGTCTCTTCCCAGCCCTGCGGCTCCCACCATCTCTCCGGCGGCCAGAACTGCGTGGGCGGCTGTCCCCTGTCCATCGCGCTCCCCATTACCTCGCTGGCGAAATACTCCTGCAGCAGTTGGTGGGTGTAGCGCACACTCTCACCCACATCGAGCAGGCTGGCAGAAGCCGCCAGGCGCAGCAGGAGGTCGGGGTCGTCCACCCCCGGCATGGCTTCCAGGACGCGCACAGCTTCTGCGTGCGCGATCTCCGTGCCTTTTTCGCTCCTTTGCATGGCATAGGCCAGTTCGGCCAGCGCCCCTCTGATGATACCCGTCTCTATCCAGGCCTGGCCGGTCTGGCGGCTGGTTCGCTCCTCGCGCTTCAGCAGATTGCTGACAAAGTCGGCGAACAGCGCCCCGCGATTATCCGGCAGTTGGCCCAAACGCTCGAATGTCCCGCAGACCATGAAGAGCATGAACGGGTTGCGGCAGAGCAGCATCATGCGGCGGCGGTCGCCGTGCATCCGCCGCCAGGCTGCCCCCTCGTTTGAGACGTAGCTGAGTTTGACATTGTCAGGCCGCCTGCGTCCCCAGAACGCCTCTGCCTGGTCAGCTTCTGCGAACGCTTCCCAGGCCCGCAGCAAAGCGTCACTGCCGCGCAGGGCCTCCCACAGCGCGGCGGCCTGCTCCGGCTGCTTGTGGAAACGGCGATCAATCACCTGCTTGATGCGCGGCAAGTCCAGCGGTTTGAGCCGCACCTTGCCCACGTCCGGCAGGTCGCGCAGCTCCTCCTGGTAGTCGCGCACGCGGCAGCTCACCACCCAGGGCTGTTTATCGCGCAGATAACCGCGCACTTCTGCCACCAGGTCGCGCCCGTTGCCCCTGCGCTGCATCTCGTTCAGCGCGTCCAGCAGCAGCACCAGCCGCCCCGCCGCCAGCAGCTCCTCATAGCGTCCCTGCAGCGGGCCAAGCTGTGCCCCCACGAACGCCGCGAACGGCTCGTGCCCCTTGTAGCTGCGCAGCGCCACGAAGACGGGCAGCGGCGGCGCAGCATCGGCGTCGGCTTCCAGCGCGTCATGGGCCTCGCGGGCAAGGTCAACGGCAAGCTGTTTGAGCGTGAAAGTCTTGCCTGCCCCCGGCTCGCCGAGCAGGATGGCGCGCGGCAGCTCGCGAAGCGGCTGTCGGGCATCTTCGACGGGGTCGCCGGGCCGGTCGAACTGCTCGCCGCGTATTTGCTCAGCAGGCACCAGATTCTCTAAGTTCAGTTCGAATTCATCCAGATCATCGTGGTAGGTCTGCGCAGACGGGGCGCGCTTTTCGTAGCTCGCGCCCAGGTTGACGTAGCGGGCTGTGCGCAGGTCGGCCTTCATCTCGGAGAGCAGGAAGTCCAGATAATCCATCTCTGCCGAATGGCGGGGTGCAGGCATGTTCTGCGGCGTGCTCTGGATCGCTGCGACCAGCCGCGCCAGCCCTGCGGCGTAGTCGCTGAAATCCACCGGCTGCGCATCAATGAGATGGAAGGGCATCCTGCAGGCCGGGTCCGGGCGCACGGGGATGATGGGCAGATCGCGCTGGTCGGCATAAAGCCCTTCCCGCCTCACCCATTTGGAGAGGTTCGATGCGACCGTCACGACCTGGATCACGATGTAGGCGTCATCAATACCGCGCACGATGGCGCTGTACCACTCCTCACCGCCCACGATGGACGACGTATCGCGCCAGGTGACGATGCCGCGCGCGTTAAGGTCGCGTTCGAGCTGCTCGACGAACGCCGTATCTTCGCGGCTGTAGCTGATGAAGACGTGAGGCATAAGTACCTCCTGCCAGTGGGTACGAAGTCAGTGGTTGGGAGGTCAGCGCTGTGCGCCCCCATTATAGAGCAGCCGCGCTAAGAGGCAAAAGGCAGGGCAGTTTCCACGGACTGCACGCAGCTTGACTCGCCGCTCCAGGTGGCGTAATCTTAATTACACAGCCTGGGGA
>JALSTC010000503.1 GCA_026983935.1 Ardenticatenia bacterium | reverse complement strand
GTAAAGTCTAGTGGTATAGACCACTTGACGGGAACCGCAAAATCTGCAAACATGAAGATAATTACCCGCCCCATGACCGCCGATGACATTCCGTTCATCACCCGATGGATGATACAGGTGCCCCTGTGGCAGCGCTACCGACTGGATGAACAGAAAACCCGGCAGCAGCTTGAGGCAGCGCTCCGGAGTCAGGACATCCTGCTGGTCGCCGATACAGACTTGGGGGCGCGTGCCTGTGGCTTCACCTGGGTAATGCCCAAGGGTGGATTTGGACGTGCTTACCTGCGGCTGATCGGGGTGCAGCCGGGCCATACCGGCGCAGGCATCGGCACAGCGCTGCTGGATGAAACGGAAAGGATCACCGCCGGGATTAGCAAAGGACTGTTCCTGCTGGTATCAGACTTCAATACCGACGCGCAACGATTCTATCGGCGGCATGGCTATCGGCAGGTGGGCGCTGTTCCCGCCTACGTTTTGCCGGACGTGGCCGAGTTCATCTTCTACAAATCGTTACCAGGCCCATGATCACGGCTATAGAAGAAGTAAAGGAGGGTGTATACTGGCAGCACAATTGACGAAGAAATATTGATCGCGTTCCACCTGTTAATCTGCACGAACCCGCATATTGTAAGGAGAAAAATCATGTTATCGTCCAGAAAACGCCAGGCCCTGCTGGCCTTCGCCCTGATCCTGGCCCTGCTTGGCACAAGCCTGCCGACAATGGCCCAGGGCGGCGGCAATACGCTGGTCATGGCCCGCGCTATTGATGCCACCGGCCTTGACCCGCACACACAGACGGCCTTTGCCTCGCTGGCGCTGCTGCGCATGATCTATGAGCCGCTGGTGATGACCGATCATGAGATGAATATCGCACCCGCGCTGGCGACCAGTTGGGAATTCTCCGATGACGCCACCGTGCTGACCTTCCACCTGCGTGAAGGCGTCAAATTCCACGATGGCTCCGACTTCACGGCGGAGGACGTGATCGCATCCTATGAACGCATCCTTGACGAAGAAACGGCCTCAGCAGCCCGCACCAACTACCTCAGCATTGACACGATGGAAGCGCCGGATGACTACACCGTCGTCTTCAATCTTTCCCGCCCGGATGTGCCACTGCTCTCTGCCATGACCAGCATCAATGCGGCGATTCTGCCTTCTGAGCTGATCGAAAACGGCGACCCGGCGGCTGAAGCCATCGGAACAGGGCCGTTCAAGCTGGAAAGCTGGACGCCAGAAGAGACCACGATCCTCTCCGCCAATGCCGATTGGTGGGGTGATGGCCCGAATGTGGACGGCGTGGAAATCCGCATCATCCCCGATGAGGCCTCGATTCTTGCCGCACTGCGAGCGGGGACGATTGACTTTGCCATGTTGAACGATCCGCTGGTGGCAACGCTGCTGGTTGACGATCCGACGGTTACGCTGGTGCGCACACCGACTCTGTCCTACCATGTGCTGCAGCTCCGCGCCGCCCGCGAGCCGCTGGATATGCTCCAGGTGCGGCAGGCCATTGCCTGCGCCATTGACCGCCAGGAGATCATCGACTCCGCCACACTCGGCGAAGGCCGCGTGACCGGCCCGCTGACGATGGCCAGTTTTGCGCTGCCACCGGAGGAACTGTTCTGCTATGAGCGCGATGTCGAGCGGGCGCGTGAACTGATGGCCGCCGCTGGCATGGAAGATGGCTTCACCCTGCACGTGATGGTCGCCAACGCGGAGCCGCCGACTGCCCTCTCCGAGGCGCAGGCCATCCAGGCGCAACTGGCCGACATCAATATCAATGTGGAGATCGAGCCGCTGGAACTCAGCGTCTATGTGGACCGCTGGCTGGCGGGCGACTTTGAAGCTGCCGTCGCACTCAACGGCGGGCGCACCGATCCCTACACCATGTACGCCCGCTACTGGCAGTGGGATGCCCGCTTCCACCGCGTCGCCGGGTACATTGACGATACGCTGGACAGCCTGATGGCTCAGGGGCGTGAGGAAACCGATCCTGATGCCCGTTATGAAATCTTCGCGGAATTCCAGCGTCATCTGGCGGAGAAGGCGCCCTGGGTCTGGCTGTATACCGGCTTCACCTACACCGCCCACCAGCCGTATGTGACCGGATGGGAGCCGGTTGCCAACGATTCGCTGTACTTCCTGCACGAAGTACAGTTGGAACGGTAAGCAGTCCGTCCAGCATTTTAATGATGTTATGGAAGGGGGCGCGCACATGTAAAAGTGCCGCCCCCACCCGCATAGAAAAGCCGCCATATGCTACGCTACCTGACTCAACGGATCATCGCGTTCGTCCCCACCCTGCTGGGCGTGGCGATTCTGGTTTTTCTGGCCATCCGGCTTGTGCCCGGAGACCAGATCACGGCCATGCTGGGCACCGAAGCCGGGATGCTCACCCAGGAACAGCGCGAGTCGCTGGAGGAATACTTCGGGCTGGACAAACCGGTGACAGAGCAGTTCTTCGCATGGATGGGGAATGCGCTGCAGGGCAACTTCGGCTATTCCGTGCGACATGGCAAGCCGGTGCTTTCCCTGATTCTGGAGCGCTTCCCGGTTACGCTCGAACTGGCTTTCCTTTCCGTCATTATCGCCCTGGCGATCGGCATCCCGATAGGTGTTCTATCTGCCATTCATCACAACTCACCCATTGACCTTTTCGGTCGGGTCATTTCCATGCTGGGGCTTGCCGTGCCTAATTTTCTGCTGGGCACGTTAATCATTTATGTGCTCTCGGTCTATTTTGGCGTCCTGCCGAATTCCGGCAATTACGTTGAATTCACAGAAGACCCTGTGCTCAACCTGCAGCAGTTGTTCTACCCGGCGCTGACCATGGGCTTTTCCTTTGCAGCATCGGTCATGCGCATGACCCGTTCCGCCATGCTGGAAGTGCTCAACGAGGATTACATTCGCACAGCGCGGAGCAAAGGGCTGCATGAGCGGACGGTGGTCATGGGCCATGCTCTGCGCAATGCCCTGATCCCGGTCGTGACACTGATCGGTGTGGAGATGGGCTACCTGCTGGGCGGGGCTGTGATCACAGAGCAGATATTCTCGCTGCCGGGCATCGGACGATTGACCGTCAATGCCATCTCACAGCGCGAATATGCACTGGTACAGGGGGTAACGCTGTTCATTGCCCTCAATTTCGTGGTGATTAACCTGGCGGTGGACGTGATTTACGCCGCCATTGACCCCCGGATATCCTATGACAGCAAATCCTGAAACCCTCACATTACACCGGCAGCAGGGCGTTGTCCGGCGACTGCTGCGTAATTACAGCGGGCTGGTCGGCAGCATCCTGATTCTGCTTTTCGCCATCACCGGTTTGCTCGGCGCGGCAGGCATGACCCCCTACCCGCCGCTGGAGCAGCATCCCCGTGACCGGCTGACCGGCCCCAGCGCTCAATACTGGCTGGGCACCGATCTGTTTGGCCGTGACCTGACCAGCCGCCTGATGAAAGGCGGCGCCAATTCGTTGAAGGTAGCCGTGCTCTCCGTTGCAATTGCCACTTTTTTCGGGACGATCATCGGCATCACGTCGGGCTACCTCGGCGGCTTCTTTGACAACCTGATCATGCGGGTGATGGATATCTTCTTTGCATTTCCGTCGATTCTGCTGGCACTGCTGATCGTGGTCGTCCTGGGGCCAGGACTGAACAACACGATTCTGGCGATCGCCATTGTGTACACGCCAATTTTCGCCCGTGTAGCACGGGGACCGGTGCTTTCCCTCAAAGAAATGGAGTTCGTCACGGCGGCACGCTGCCTGGGCATCCGCCAGTGGCGCATCCTGTTTCGCCATATTCTGCCCAACGCCATGGCCCCCCTGATCGTGCAGGTCAGCCTGGCGCTGTCCTGGTCACTGATCACCGAGGCCGGGCTGAGCTTCCTGGGCCTGGGCACACAGCCGCCGGAGCCATCATGGGGATTGATGCTGAGCGAAAGCCGGGCGCTGGCCGAGATCGCCCCCTGGCTGATGTTCTTCCCCGGGCTGGCGATCATGCTGGGCGTGCTGGGCTTTAACCTGCTGGGCGACGGCCTGCGCGACGTGCTGGACCCGCGCATGGCTCGACGGTAAGCCTCGACAATTCCCCATCGTCACCCACACCCATCGCACCAGAATCAACAGGGGGCGCTCCGATTCAGAGAGCGCCCCCTGCGTGCGTGCCAGAAGATCGTCGTGACGAGCTTTACGGGATGGTCACCTCATCGCAGAGATACACGTCCTGAATGGCATGCAGCAGCGCGACGCCCTCATCCATCGGACGCTGGAACGCCTTACGTCCGCTGATCAGGCCCATGCCGCCAGCCCGCTTGTTGATCACAGCCGTGCGGACGGCCTGGGCGAAGTCATTTTCGCCGCTCGCGCCGCCGGAGTTGATCAGTCCGACGCGGCCCATGTAGCCGTTTGCCACCTGGTAGCGCGTCAGATCAATCGGGTGGTCGGAGGAGAGTTCAGTGTACATCCGCTCATCGTACTTGCCGAACTTCTTGCCGTCCCGGTTCAGCGCCTTGTAGCCGCCGTTGGTGGTCGGCTGCTTCTGCTTGACGATGTCGGCCTCAATGGTCACGCCCAGATGATCGGCCTGGCCGGTCAGATCGGCGGAAGATTCGTAGTTGACGCCATCCACCGTAAAACCGGGGTTACGCATGTAGCACCACAGCACGGTCGCCATGCCCAGATCATGCGCCATGGCAAAGGCCTCGGAAATTTCGACAATCTGGCGGTTGCTTTCCGGCGAGCCGAAGTAAATCGTCGCGCCAACGGCCACCGCGCCCATATTCCAGGCTTCCTTGATCGTGCCAAACAGAATCTGGTCATAGGTGTTGGGGTAAGTCAGCAGTTCATTGTGATTGATCTTAACCAGGAAGGGTATCTTGTGGGCGTACTTACGGGCCACAGCCCCCAGCACGCCAAAAGTGGAGGCAACGGCATTGCAGCCGCCTTCAATCGCCAGTTCGACGATCCGCTCCGGATCGAAGTAGTCCGGATTCGGCGCGAAGGATGCCCCCGCCGAGTGCTCGATGCCCTGGTCAACCGGCAGAATCGACAGGTAGCCCGTGCCGCCAAGCCGCCCGTGATCGAACAACTGCTGCAAACTGCGCAGCACCTGCGGACTGCGGTCGGAAAGCGCCCACACGCGGTCCACAAAATCGGGGCCGGGGAGATACAGGCGCTCTTTGGCAATCTTGGGCGTGTTGTAGTTCAGCAGATAATCAGCCTCATCGCCGAGATACTCGGTAATCTTATCAATGCCAATCGTGGCCTCTGGAGCAGCAGTCATCACCATCGTTTTATCCTCTCTCAAACAATGCACACTACAAGGCATTTATGCTCCAATTGTAACCAAAATTCCCCGGCGCAGACACATCCCGGCACTGTGCATCTATCACGATCTTGTCATCCGAAAATCACAAAACAGGCCGGAAGCACCCGGCTCCCGGCCTGTGTACCACTCAGAACGATATCCGCTACTCGCCCGCGTCTTCCTCCGGTGTGATGGTGAAGAGCGTCCCGCCGCCGCGTCCGTAGACCTCCGGGAAGTAGAATTCGTATCCGGTGGGGGGAATCACGTTGTATTCACCCGGCAGCCCGGTGCGGATGATATAGCTGTACTCATACGTGCCTCGCGGCAGATAGGCAGCGTAGATCACCACTTTCTCGTCACGAAACTCGGTATTGCTGAAGTACCACCAGCCCCAGCCCCGGCTGAGCGGATCGGTGCGATCGACCTCCGGGCGCGTGCCGACCTGCTGCGAGGTGCGCAGATTCGGGTTGACGGCATCCGCGCCGGCAGGGATCGGGTCTTCGATGACCGCGTAGTGCAGATTGTTGGGGGCGATGATGGTCAGCGTCACGCGGACATTCGTCCCGACCGGCGCACTGTCTATCGGCGTGCGGTCAGGATCATCGGCCAGACTGTAGCGGCGATCCACGATGATCCCCCGGTTGAGCGGCTCGACTTCCGGCACAGGCAGGAAGGCCCGCAGGTGCGCCGTGTAATACATCACGCCGTCACCTTCGCCGTGCGTGAAGGCCAGGCGATTCGCCTCATCGGCCAGCAGATCGGCCACTTCGATGCGCAGCTCGATCGTCTCGCGCACGTTGTCCGGCGTGGCCTGCTCCGCGAACAGGCGCTCGCCGTTCAGCGTGGCGCTCATCATATAGTCGGGCTGCAGCTCGCCGGTCGTCAGCATCCAGTCGGTCAGGGCCATGACCGCCCAGGCCGTCTCCTGCGTCGTCTCCCAGTGATCTGCCGTGCGGGCGACCATCAGCCAGCGCACCGCCTGCGGCAGCAGATCGTTCTCCGGATCAAGCTCGATCAGCGCCCCCAGAACGACAGCCGTTGTGCGCGTGTCGGTATTCCAGTTCCAGTAGTCACGCCAGTCTTCCTCCCAATGCGCGCCCGTCGCGCTGAGGATCGCATGACTGATCAGGTCGTTGACCAGCGCGTCCGTCTGCTCCGGCATATCCAGCGTCATACGGTTGAGCGCCACCGCCAGATAGGCCCGCGCATACAGGCTGAGGCGTTCGCGAGCCTCGAACAGCGTCATCGAGCGGGCAACATTACCACGCCCGGCACGCGCCAGCGCATACAGCATGAACGCCTGTCGATTCAGCCGCCAGGTAGCTGTGCTCTCATTGACCACAACCATCTGACCGTTCAGGTACGCGACCGCCCGCAAAATCACGTCGTCAGAGACCGCAAACCCGCTGTTCTGCGCCTCGACCAACCCGATCAGGGCATAGGCGGTGGTCAGCGGGCTACTCTCATCGTTGACAAACCAGCCCCAGCCGCCGTCGCTGTGCTGCTGGGCATAGAGCCGCTGCAGGGCGAACGACACCTCGCGCTCCAGATTGTCACGCAGGTCGGCGTCGGCCACGCCCAGCGAATCGAGGGCGCGGTAGGTCATGATGTTGGGCAGGAAGCGGCTGACCGTCTGCTCGATGCACTGGTAGGGGAAGTTCCGCAGGTAGTCCAATCCATCGAGGGTCGTCGCTGCCAGCGAGGGGTCTACACGCACAGTCAGTTCGCCCTGGGTGACCTCGTAGCGGCGCGGCAGGGCAATCGCCTCAGTGCGTGTGCCCGGTTCATCAATCATGCCGCCCGTGCCGACCGTTTCCGGTACTTCATAGCGATAAACCGGCAGCAGACGATCATCGCCCTGGCCCAGCGGCGGCTTGCTGGCATCGGTATAAGCGCCATCATTGCCGCTGGCGTAGAAAGTCAGATCAACGCTGTCCACGTCTTCGACGGTAACCGCCCACTCGAAGCGGTGACGGCCCCCGATGGGAATCTCGGCGGTGATGTCCTGTGGGCTGTTGAAAGCGACACCCGCCCCCTGCAGCGATGCCTCGACCTGCATGCTCTCACCGGTATTGTTGTTCACCACCGCCACCAGCGTGACCACATCCCCGACCACGAAGAAGCGCGGTGTGATGGGCCGCAGCAGCAGCGGCTTGGTGCTGATCAGGTCAAAGGTCGTTTGCCCGACCAGCGTCGTGCCATCAGTGCCATCGGTGACGGCGCGGGCATCCAGCCGCCAGGTGGTGAGGTTGTCGGGCAGCGTGACGTCAAACGTTACCCGTCCGTTTTCGTCAGTCACCAGCGTCGGATTCCAGTAAGGCGTATCCACGAACTCCTGCCGCACTTCAAAGATGCCGCCTTCTTCGCCTCCGCCGCCGCCACCTTTGATCGTATCCAGCGTAGTTTGCGTCAGTTGATCAACGCTCAAGGTCAGCGGCACAGCCGTGCGCACGCTCAGGCCCTTCTGTCCGTAGAAGAAGCTCATCAGTGGACGGCTGTTCGGCTCGGCGATGCTCAACACAGCCAGATCGGTCAGGCCAACGCCAACCTCGGCCTGCACCGGATTCCCGGCATAGTCGGTCGTCTCCACGGTGTAAGTGACCGTCTCACGCGGTCCGGCCTGCTCCCGATCCGGCGTGACCGTGATCTGAATCTCCCGCCGCTCCGGGTCAACGGAAAGCTGCACCATGCCGATGCGGAACTCCGCCACAGGCGTGTTTTCGTCCACACCTTTGACCAGAGTCACCGTTACGAACACATTGGGCGCGTAAGCATCCTCGATTGGAAGCCGGTAGACCGTGCTGTTGCTCTCCAGCGTGATAACCTCATGGGAAAGCACGTCCCCGCGCTCGACGGTGATCAGCGCCGTTGCTTCGCCCTGCCAGGGTGAGGCAATCAGAATTTCCGCCGTATCGCCGACTTCATAGCTGTCCCGGTCGGTGATCAGGTCAATGCGGTTGCTGTTCTGCTGCCGCCAGGACACATACTCCCGCCCGGAAACCCATACGAACGTGGAGGAGCGAATCTCGTTGCCCCGGCTGTCACGGGTGGTGGCGTAAACCTTGTAGGCCCCGGCAGCGGGCGGCGTGAACGTGAAGTCTGCCAGGCCGTCTGCATCGGTGGTAACCGTCTGCTCACCGCCCTCAAGCGGAATTTCTTCCACTTCCCACGTCCAGACGGTGCGCCCGTATTCGTCTTCCTCCTGCACATTCGACCAGCGGCGCTCGACCACCTGCACATTGATCTCCTGCCCGGCGACGCCTTCGCTGTCCCAGTCCACCGCGATCAGGTGAATAGTGTTCTCCTGGCCTGCCAGCCCGACGTAGCGATCCGGGCGCACGCCAACATAGACCTCACCCTGGTGGACGATCACCTCAGCCCGCCCGGCGACCAGTTGGTCGCTCTCATCCACCACACGCGCTTCGATAGTGTAGACCTGGCTTTGCGTTGCTTCACCCAGATCGGCGGGCAGTTCGATCAGGAAGCGGCCGTTTTCATCCGTCTCACCTTCGCCGCTGGCGATCTCGCTGCCATAGCCGCCTGCGCCATAGTACTCATACGGCCCGGCGTCGTAATTGAAGTCAATGAAATCGTAGCGCTCCCTGCCGCTGTAGCGGAAGAAGTAGTTGCGCGACAGCACGGAGTAACTGACTTCCGCATTGGAAACCGGCCCGCCAAAGAAAAATTCACTCTCCACCATGACGCGGATGGTATCGCCCTGCACCACGGCATCAGCTTCCGGCGTGACCGTGACCTGAAACTCCGGCGCGCGGTACTCCGCCACCCCAAAGGACAGACCACCTCGCCTGCCGCGGTGATACGGGACATCTTCCGGCAGTTCGGCCGTTATCCGGTAGTACCCCAGCCCGGCATCCTCATTCAGTTCAAACTGGCCGTTAAAGGTGCCGAAGGGCGTGAGCGGCAGCGTCTCTTCGAAGACGATTTCGCCCCGATTATCCTCAACCGTCACATGGATTTCATCTGCCAGCGGCGCGGTATAGGTGGCATCATCCTCCGAACGCACCACACCGCGGAAATACACCGGCTGTCCCGGACGATAAATCGGGCGGTCGCTGTAGAGATAGATGGCAGCGTCCGAGGGATAGTAATCCGCATTCAGGTTGAAGTCGTAGGGTTCGATGCCCCATGACCAGTCACTCACGGCAAAGCCAAAGGCATCTGCCTCGTTGACAACGGCATAGACATAGTCGTACAGGTTTTCCAGCTGTGGGATGTCCACACGCAGCACGCCATCTGCATCCGTGACTCCCTCGGCTACCTGCTCAAAGGCCTCAGAGTAAATCGTGACCGTCTCACCGGCCAGCGGCTCGCCGCTTTCCATGTCCGTGACCCAGGCAAGAGCGCTGTCCTCGGAAATCTTCAGGGTCACGTTGGCCGTGACAACCACCATCACATGGCGCACAGGCTCAGAATCAATGCGCTGAACCTCCGGCGCGGTCAGGCTCAGGTAATACACGCCGGGGGGCAGCGCTTCCTCGCCGCCAACCGCACCTGCCGCGATCGCACCGATCTCGGTTTCCTCCGCCGGGGGTGACGCCAGATCGACGTAGTATTCCTCCGGGTCACCCTCCGCGATCCAGCCCGCCGTGCCATCACGCAGGGTCACCTCCCACCAGTACAGCCCATTGGCGCAGACGGGGCCACCGATCACCGGCATCTGGTAATCGCGGTAAAGCAGCCCGATGATCTCGCCGTCGGGTGCCGATTCCCGCACGCGAAGAGGATCGGGATCGGTCAGCACAACGGCCGTTCCACCCACCGCCAGACGCGGCTCCGGTGCGCCGGGACACTCAACGAGCATGCCGCCCCCGCCCAGGCTGATGTTAAGCAGTTCATAACGCCGCTGGTTCTCCTCCGCCTGCACAGGAACCGTCCAGTGGCGCAGCTGCCGCTCCGCAGATGGCGTGTAGGTCTGCCAGAAGCTGTAGCTGTCCGGCCCGGTAATGCTTTGCAGCATGGGCAATGACAGACGATACAGCGTCAAATCAAGCTCACTGACATTGCGGTGTGTGGCAAAAACCCGTGTCAGCGGCGCATAGGCGCTGTAGACCCCCACCCGCCCCGGCACGGTCAGGCTGACGGACGGATTGTAAGCACGGGTGGTAAAATCGATGACCATCTCCTCATCAATGGTATTGCCATACACATCGGCCATGCCGGGGGCGATGGTGATGGTGTAGGCCGTGCTGGGCTGAAGCGGAAAAGCCAGCGTATAGCGGTTATCGTAGGTGCTGTAGTAGCTGTCAACTTCACCTTCCGGCGCGGGATCAATGGTCACCTTATCCTGCAGGGTCTCGCGATCCATTGGCGTGGCAAAGAAGATGCGAAACGCGCCGCCGGGAGCCACGTCCACCTCGCCATCCGCGGGATCTGTACGCACGATGCGCGGCGGCCCAACCGTCGCAAACCCCCAGAAAACGGAACTCTCCAGCGGCGCGGCACCGTTGGCCGCCCGCGCAATGTCAGCATCAACCTGGACCTGGAAAAAACCGCCCAGCGGCAGCCGCTCATCCGGCACAAAAGTGAAGACCGTGCTGTCATCACTCCATTCAAACGTGCCGCGCACCGGCCCCATGTCAGCCTCGACAAAAGAGAACGCTGCTTCAACGCTGGATCGATCCATCGGCTGGTTGAACGTGACGCTCACCGGGTCATCCAGCCCGACATCACTGCTGCCATCAGACGGTGAAACTTCCAGCACCCGCGGCGGCACAGTGGAAAATGACCAGGAAAAGTCTTCTGCCAGCACACCACCGGTGACATCGGTCAAACCGGCGGGGACGGTCACGGTATATGTCGTGCCACCGTCCAGCCGCTCTGGGTGGAAAATATAGATCGAAGTGTTGAG
>JALSTC010000502.1 GCA_026983935.1 Ardenticatenia bacterium | reverse complement strand
CGTGCGGAATATGACGTGCCCTATTTCTACCACGATATCGAGTCGTTCGTGTTCTGGCTCAAAGCCGTGCCCATCCCGGAAGATTTCGATATGCAGCGGCACTGGCCGCACGTCATGCAGATTCTGGCGGAAAGCACCACCCTGCGCGGCATCAAAACCAACGAGCACCGGGTGCTGCTGATCGTGCGCAAGCCGGGATAGTGCATTGCCCCGCGGCCCGGCGCAGAAAAGGATCGCACCATGTCTACGAAACAGACGGCAGCCGTTGATCATCGCCTTCCTGCATGGCGGACTCTGCCGCGCAACGTATGGGTCGTCACCGCGACCAGCTTCCTGACCGACATTTCCAGCAATATGCTGTGGGATTTGATCCCGCTCTTTCTGGCGAACGTGCTGGGTGTCAAAACGAACGTCATCGGTCTGATCGAGGGCGTCGCGGAGACGACCGCCAGCCTGCTAAAAGTTTTTTCCGGCTGGCTCTCCGACCGGCTGCGGGCGCGAAAATGGCTGACCGTCGCCGGATACAGCCTTTCCGCACTGGCCAAGCCGTTTCTGTACTTTGTGACCTCATGGTGGGGCGTGCTGTTGGTGCGCTTCACCGACCGTGTCGGCAAGGGCATCCGCACCGCCCCGCGTGATGCGCTGGTGGCGGACAGTATTGATGAGGGCCATCGGGGGCTGGCCTTCGGGCTGCACCGGGCCGGGGATACGGCGGGGGCTGCCGTCGGCATCCTGATCGCGCTGCTGATTGTGCTGGCGACACAGGCGGGCGCGGTGACGCTGAGCCGGGCCACCTTCCAGATCGTTGTGCTGGTCAGCATCCTCCCGGCGGCGCTGGCGGTGATCGTGCTGGCCGTGGGGGCGCGCGATGTGCCGGTCACCGGGCAGCGCGAGCCGCCGCGCCTGACCCTGCGCGGCTTCGAGCGGCCGTTCTACGGCTTCCTGCTGGCCGTGATCGTCTTCACGCTGGGCAACTCGGCGGACGCCTTCCTGATCCTGCGGGCCCAGGAGCGGGGCCTGAGCGTGGCGGGTGTGATGGGCATGGTGCTGACCTTCAATATCGTCTATGCGCTGCTTTCCGGCCCGGCGGGGGTGCTCTCCGACCGCATCGGACGACGGCGGCTGATCATCGGCGGCTGGCTGGTCTACGGCCTGCTGTATCTTGGCTTTGCGGTGGTGCAGCAGGCCTGGCAGATGTGGGTGCTCTACGGCCTGTACGGTATCTACTACGGCGCGGTGGAAGGCAACGCACGGGCGCTGGTGGCCGACCTTGTCCCGGCGGAGAAGCGCGGCACGGCCTACGGCGTCTACAATGCTGCCGTTGGCGTGATGGCCCTGCCCGCCAGCGTGATCGCGGGCATCCTGTGGAGCGGCATCGGCGGCTGGGAGGGCTTTGGCCCGGCAGCGCCGTTCCTGTTCGGGGCAGCGCTGGCTCTGCTGGCCGTGGTGATCTTGCAGTTGAGCCTGAGGAAAACGCAGCCATGATCGTGTTCGACGTGCAGCATCTTTCGCTGACGCGCGGCGGCATCCCCGTGCTGCATGATATCACCATGCAGGTGCGGGAAGGCGAAACCCTGGTGCTGATGGGCCCCAGCGGCGGCGGCAAAAGTTCGCTGCTGCGCTGCCTCAACCGTCTGGAAGAGCCGCAGCAGGGGTGCATCCTCCTGCGCGGGCAGGATATCCGCGAAATCCCCGTGATCGAGCTGCGCCGCCGCGTGGGCATGATCTTTCAGAAAACGTCGCCTTTTGAGGGTACGGTGGCCGAGAACATCGCCTATGGCCCCGCGCTGCGAGGAGAGACGCTCTCCAGGGAGCGCATTCTGGCGCTGATGGAGGCCGCCGCGCTGGACGTAGACTTGATTGATCGGCCCGCCAGTGCCCTTTCCGGCGGGCAGGAACAACGGCTGGCCATCGCCCGCGCACTGGCCAATGAGCCGGAGGTGCTGCTGCTGGATGAGCCGACCTCTGCGCTTGATCCCGTTGCCACACATAATGTGGAAGCGGCGCTGCTCCGGCTGCGGGTGCAGATGGGCCTGACCATGGTCTGGGTATCGCATTCCGTGGAGCAGGCCCGCCGTGTGGCGGACCGTCTGCTCCTGCTGGAAGCCGGGCGGATCGTCCGCTGCGGGGATGCGCAGACGCTGCTGGACGCAGACTCAGGAGATGCGCGGGTGCTGGCCTTCGCCGCGGGCCAATCGGCGCCGGTCGGGCAGCCCTGACCGATTTCATCGAGAGGGACGATGCAGTGGAAATCTTCACCAATTTGGACGATCTGACCCGTGTCCTGCTGGCGCTGGTCTTTGTCGCTGTGGCGGCGGGCGTTTCCCGCTGGCAGCGGGCCGATCTGGAAAAAGACCTGTTCTGGGCGACAGTGCGCAGTTTCATTCAGTTGATCGCCATTGGCTAC
>JALSTC010000501.1 GCA_026983935.1 Ardenticatenia bacterium | reverse complement strand
CACGTCGCCTATGACAAGGACGGCGTTGCCTGCCAGTTGATCGATCCGGCGGTGAAGAGCCTGAAGGTTCATTATGTTTTATTTCCCAATCTTATTTTCTGAGTGTGCTGTTCCCGGCCCGACGAATGCCGCCGGGCCGCGCGGCCCCCGCCGCAGTACGACCAGCACAAAACGCGGCAGGCGCAGCATGCGACGCCATCGCCAGGGTTCCTGAATCAGCCTGTACAGCCATTCCAGCCCCAGCCGCTGCCAGCCCGCAGGCGCGCGGCGCTGCACGCCTGCGACGAAATCAATCGCGCCGCCGACGCCCATCGCCACCTTCACGTTCAGCCGCGGCAGGTTGCGGGCGATCCATTTGTCCTGACGGGGCGCGCCGTAGGCCACAAAAAGGATATCCGCGCCGCTCTGGTTGATCATCGCCACGATATCGTCCTCTTCCTCCGCTGCGGGGCTGCCAGCGTGCACCCCGACGATTTGCAGACCCGGATGCCGTGCGCGGAGTAGTTCCGCCGCTTTCGCGGCTACGCCTTCCGCCGCGCCCAGCAGGAACAGCCGCCAGCCTGCCTCGGCAGCCCATGCGGCGATGCGCGGCAGCCCATCCGATCCGGTGATGCGATCCGGCAGGCGTGTTCCCTGCCGCTGTGCCGCCCACAGCAGGCCGATTCCGTCTGCCGCACATAGATCAGCCCGATTGAGGATATTGTAAAAGTGGATGTCTCGCTGCGCGACCATGACGAATTCCGGATTCACGGTGCAAATCTGACGTGGGCGGTCATCTGTCATCCAATTGGACAGGATGTTCCGCAGATCGTCCCAGGTGATCGGATCAAGCGGAATGCCCAGGATACGCGGACGGCTCCGGGAAGTGTCCGCCGTGAGCACCGGTGCGATTGTCGGATGTTCGCCGTTCAGAAGCTGCTTTGCTGCGGCGACGACGTGCTCCGGCGTGATCAGTTTCATGCATGTCCGCGCCGGACAGCCCTCGCGCTGCCCGACCGTGTGCAGCACGTAGCTGCATGGGCTGCACAGGGGGGCGCTCCGCACGATGACCGCACGATCTGCGGGTGCCCATGGTCCCCAGGCATCGGCGTTGCTTGGCCCGAAGATCGCCACCACGCGCGTGCCCGCTGCCGTGGCCAGGTGCATCACGCCGCTGTCCGCGCCGATGAACAGATCGCACGTTGCCAGTGCGGCTGCCAGTTGGCCCAGCGTCGTCCGCCCGACAAGATCGACTGGCCGGTGCTGCATGGCGGATATGGCCCGGCCAGCGTCATCATCCGGGCCGCCGACGATCACGATTTGCGCGTTGAGCTGTTTGTGCAGGGTGTCGGCAGCGTGGGCGAAAGCCTCCGGTGACCATCGCCGCGCCAGCGAATACCCCCCGCTGCCGGTGTGGATGGCAATCCGCGGGCCGTCAGAATGAGGGGGCAAAGCACCGGAGGCCCAGGTGCGGTCGGCGTCGGTGATACCTGCCCGGAGGGGGTAATCGTCAGGTGTGAACCGGGATTCTGTGTGCTCGCCCAGCATGGCCTCGACCACACGCAGCCAGTAGGCTGCCTCATGAACCATGCCGAAACCGCCGTCCGGAACGGTCACATTCAGGAACCAGCCGCGTCCGTTGTCCAGCCCGGCACGGTGTGGTGCCCCGGTGCTGAGCGCCAGCATGGCGTGCTTGAGTGCACCGAAAGGCGTCGTCAGGTGGTGGAGAATCAGCACGGCGTCGTAGTTTTCGCGGCGCAGTTGCCGGGCCAGGGCCAGCGCCGCGCGTATGTTGCCGGGACGCAGCGCGTCCAGCGGTCGGTCAAAAGCGAATTTGTCGAATGGAATCAGCGTCTCGATCAGTCCGGTCTCGGCCAGAACCGGGATGCTGTGTGCGGTTGTCAGGACGTGGATCGTTGCATCGGGCAGTGCCTGACGGAGACGAGTCAAAGCTGGCGTGATCAGCAGAAGATCGCCGATGTCCGCCAGCTTGACGACCAGTAATTTTGTCGACCGGGTGGCAGTTTTTGCCATCAATGCTGTGCCTACGGGATGACGAGTTCGGTCCCCGGTGTCAGTTCAACGGCATCTATGAGCTGCGGATTGGCCCGCAGCAGGTCAACGAGTTCAGCCCCCGTTGAGGCAACGACATCCATGAGCGTGTCACCTTCCTGTACAACATAGACACCTCCTCCTCCCTGGCCATCCGGTGGCATATCTGCGCCGCCTGGACTGCTTTCAACCGCGCCGCCAGTGGCGCTGGATGGGCCAGTAGAAAACGTGGGCTGGCCGGGCAGGGGTGGGACGACACCGTAAGGCGGAGCGTCGGCAGGGATGAAGAGCACCTGGCCGGGCATGAGGGGATAGGGCGGCTCAAGTTCGTTGGCGTAGCCGATGGATTCGACGGCGATATCATAGGCCTGAGCGATGGA
>JALSTC010000500.1 GCA_026983935.1 Ardenticatenia bacterium | reverse complement strand
GACAGCCGCGCCGGGCAGCAGCACCATACCTTCCGCCAGTATGAAAGCCGTTGAAGAATCCATACCCAGCCCAACCAGCCACAGGCTCAACGGCGGGGCAATGCTCACGGCGGCGATGCCCGCCGCGATAAACCGCACCAGGATCACGCCCAACTGGTAGCTGAGCAGGAGATCGGTTGCTTCTTCAGCCAGGGATTGGGCCAACGAACTGCGCCGATTGGGGCCTTCCACCGGGGTAGCGGGTGCGCTTGCTCGCGTATTCATCAACGCCGAGTAGCCAAGGGCCAGCAGGGCATTCGCCACGAGCAGCACCAAAAAAATGATCAGGCCAGATAAGCCGCTTTCGTCCACGTCCTTTTTCTTCTCCGTAACGGTTCAACAGATAGAGATAGTGTGTATCCGATCAGGTCTTTTTCTTCTTCTGCGGCTGGCGGCGAGCACCGATGACCCGGGCAGGGACACCGACGGCCACCTGGCCATCCGGCACAGGCTGCTTGACCACCGCCCCCGCGCCCGTCAGCGCGCCCGCGCCGATCGTCACCGGCGCGACCAGCATGGTATCGCTGCCGATGAACGCGCCTTCGCCGATGACGGTTTTATGTTTGTTCACGCCGTCATAGTTGCAGGTGATCGTCCCGGCCCCGATATTGACATTCGCGCCTACCTCGGCGTCACCGATGTAGCTGAAATGCCCCATCTTGACGCCCGGCCCCAGCCGCGATTTCTTGATCTCGCCAAAGTTGCCCATATGCACACCTGCGCCCAGATGTGCGCCATTGCGTACACGGGCAAACGGCCCCATGCGCACGCCGTTTTTCAGCGTGGAATCCTCAATCACGGATGCGATGACCGTACAGTCGTCGCCAACGGTGGCGTTGCTCAAGACGGCATTAGGGCCAATGACACAGCCTTCGCCAATGGTCGTCGCGCCGCGCAAATGGGTATTCGGCCAGATCACCGTATCCATGCCGATGCTGACATCCGCCGCGATGTACGTCGTGGCGGGGTCAACGATCGTCACCCCATTGAGCATGTGTGCCCGGTTGATGCGCCGCCGCAGGGCAGCCTCCGCCTCGGCCAGATGCACGCGGGTGTTGATCCCGATCAGTTCATCAGGATCGTCGCCCTCGACCGCCAGTACGGCCCGACCATCGGCATTCGCCAGCGCCACCACATCGGTCAGATAGTATTCGTTCTTGGGCGGCGTCGGCTGAATGCGCGGCAGCGCCTCCCACAGCCATGCCGCGTCGAAAACATACACGCCGACATTTAGCTCATGGATCGCCAACTGCTCCGGTGTGGCGGCGGCTTCCTCCACGATGGCGGCCACCGTGCCGTCTGCGCGGCGCACCACACGCCCGAAGCCGCGCGGATCGTCAGCAACAAGCGTCAGCATGGTCAGCGCGGGCTGCGCAGTGCTGGCCGTGTGTGTCTCCACCACACGCCGGAGCGTTTTTGCCCTCAAGAGCGGCATATCGGCGTAGAAAACGAGCACCAGGTCAGACCTGCCGCGCAGCACATCGCGGGCCATCAGAGTCGCATGACCCGTACCCAGCCGCTCCGTCTGCTCCACAAATACGGCGCGGTCGCCGATATATTCGCGTACGGCCTCACTCTGCTTGCCTACGACCAGCACAGGGGGCTGGCTGCCCAACTGGCGGGCGGCCTCCACACCGTAGTCCACCATCGGCCTGCCCGCGATCGGATGCAGGACTTTGGCAGTACGCGATTTCATGCGGGTGCCCTGGCCAGCCGCCAGGATAACAGTTGCGAGTGTTGTCATTCCAGTTCCCTTACAATCAAAACAGTCTGATAAATCCGGGCCGTCCCTCAGTCAGCCAAGCGCAAAAAAGCCGCTGGCAACACAGTACCACGTTGCCCCGGCCCATTCAGGCACGATCGCATTCAAAGAAAAAGGGTCTATGCGTCTGGAAGGGTCAGCAGGTTCGTCGGCCACGTTCAACAATCAATACACCTGACTTATCTCAAAAATATTGTAGCATATGCCGCTGGTGGGAAGCAATGATCACTCCCATGCACGAGGATTATATCCAAACTGGCGAATACGGTCACGATCCTGGCTGTCAGGTCTCCGATAACGGGTTAATGCATACTACACAATTCTCCGCTGCCGTTCTCGTGCCCGCAGCCAGCCTTCCGTAAAGCAGGCATGGTGGATATGCTCGCGGCGGTAGGTGTAGACAACATGGATGCAGCCATCATCCGTCTGGGCCATCGCCGGGTAGGAAAATTCCGCGTGCGCATCTTCCAGGGTCTGCTGCCAGTGCCAGCGCTCATCTTCTTCAGCCAGCGCCACGCAAAGCGGCGTGCGCAGGTGATCGCTGTCATTGAAGGCCAGCACCAGCGCCCCACTCCGCAAACGCAGCAGATCGATGCCGGAATTCGGGTTCG
>JALSTC010000499.1 GCA_026983935.1 Ardenticatenia bacterium | reverse complement strand
TTTCCCCAGGGCGCGTTCCTGATTCTTGCGCTGCAGTGCTTTGCTAACCATGCGGCGCAGGCAGGCCAGATACTTGAGGTCTTCATTGATCTTGCTCTCAACTTCCCCCCGCAGCACGACCTCCCCATGACCCTGCACAACGCTTTCGTAGTTCTTGCCACGCAGGGATTGGAGTGAGGCTACGAAGTCATCAAAATCCCCGTCTACGAAATAGGGAATCGGCATCAGGGTATCGGCAGCAAAAAGGATGCGATCTTCTTTTACCAGGCAGACAACCGAATCGGGGCTGTGGCCGGGTTTGTGCTGCAGCTCGACCGTTTTGTTGCCCAGATGGACAGAGAGCGTGCCGGACTTGAAGACCATGGAGGGCAGTACCAGGTGCATATCGCTGAACTCAAAGCTCTGGCGGGCCTTTTCGATGCTCTTGCGTCCACGTGTATCAAGCAGATGGCGGCATAATTCATGGCTGACCACCAGGGCATTGGGGAAAAGATAGGTGCCAAAAGTATGGTCGGCGTGATAATGCGTGTTGATGACCACCCGCACAGGGCAGTTGAGGCGTTTTTCGAGGAAGTTTTTGATCTGCTGGGTTTCCTGTGGGAAGGCCAGCGTATCAATGAGAATTGCACCGTCAGAGGTGATCACCGCTCCTGCAGTGACCTGGACATAAAGTTCACTGGTGAACACATAGATATCGTCAGCGACTCGTTCTCGTTGCATGGTTCCATTTCGCGGGGCAGCCAGCAGTTAATAGTCAATTTGAATGTGGGGTAGATTCCGGGGAGAGTATAGACGGCAGCGGATAACGTGTCAAGTTTTGTGATTTATTTCACAATAAGATGGAGTGCACAGCCAGCGCCAGAAAGACCGGCCCTGGCTGTGTTGGGTTGGCTGTCCGTCTCTGTCCTACAGGAAGAAAGACAGCACGACCAGAATGGCGAACAGCGCCCCGGCCAGCAGGCCCATATTGCGCAGGTCGCTGACAACATAGGCATATTCATGAGCCAGGTCTTCTTCCGTCATCGTTTTGACCACCGGGGCGGTCTGGCGGGCAGCGGCGGCTTTTTTCTTTTTCTTCGCCGGTTTTGCCGACCTGGCTTCTGGCTGTTCTGCGATGACGAAATCCCCACCACCTGCCTCGCGGCGGGCGCGTTTCAGTGTTTCTTTCGGCAGGTTAGGCCGGGCGCCTGACTTCTTCTTGCGAGCCATTGTTGCTCCTTTTTTGGTGTGTGCTGGATGCTCAGCGCCTCAACTGTTTTGCAGTTCGGCAAAAACCACGATGCGCTGATTGTCCACCTGGTAAGGATAACATGATATCAGCGTGGCCATAGGGTCGCGTGTCGAATCCATGACTTGCACGGCATAAGGGGATACGATCTGCGTTTCCCTCACCACGTAGGTGTACTGCCGGGACAGGGTGTGGATGATGACCTCGTCTCCCGGCTCAAGTTGATCAAGATAGCGGAAGATTTCACCGTAAATATCGTTATGGGCGGAGAGCACAACATTGCCCGGCTCACCCGGCATCCCTGTGCCTGGCTGATGACCAACACCGCGTTTGAGCGCCTCCCAGTCTGTACCGCTCACAACTGGCGCGTCCACCCCAATGCGCGGAATCTGGATGCGCACCGGGCTTTCTGTGCTGGGTGTGGGCAGGGCAATCGGCGCGGCGTTCAACTGCTGCTGCACGACCGGACGCAGGTGCTCTGGAATCTCGTTGAGATTGAACTGCGCCCCGCCGGGGGAGGTGGGTGGTGTGTGTCCACCGGGCAGCACCACCCGATCCAGTCGTATTTCCGGCGTGACGGTCGGGGTCGGGATGCTGGCAAAAGCGACGGCCTGGGCCTCCGCCTGTACGGCGGCGGTTTCCTCCTGCAGGGTTTGCAGCGCCTGGAACATCTGCGCCCCGATGATCACCAGCCCGATCAATGCGAGCAGTTCTACAACGAGCAGGCTGCGGTTCCAGACCATTTTGCGGAACCGTTCCCGGTCTTCGCTGCTTTCGCCGCCTATCTCCTGCGCGGGAATATCATCCTCAAAGCGCGGGATGCCGCCATCGGGGGGCGGTGGTGATGTGGGGATGGCAGGCGCAGGTGGCCCGGCTTCCGGTGCTGACAGAGCAGTGGGCGCTGGCTCCTGAGGGGGCTGCGCCGTGGTCTCCGGTGGGGCGTAATCCGGCAGGACACGCCGTCCTTCCTGGCTCAGGCGCTGCAACTGTTTCTGGCGCAGTTCCCGTTTGCGGATGGCAAGGATGCGTTCCAGTTCTTCGATGCTGAGTTCGTCTACCGGGCGTTTATCACGCATGGGTCTGCTGCTGCTCTATTCTGAACGTTTGCGGGCGACGGCGAATACTTCACGCTGAAAGAACCAGCGGAAAGGCGGCATACGAAATAGAACACGCCTTATCTTTCCC
>JALSTC010000498.1 GCA_026983935.1 Ardenticatenia bacterium | reverse complement strand
GACGCTGGACGCGAATACGGTCGCGGATGTGACCATCCATGAGGCCGCCTGTCCACCGCCGGAGGAGGCCGGGGCGTTTGATCTGGCCCTGCTGCCGCTGCCCAAGGGGCGTGCCTATACACAGGCGCTGTTTGGTGAGGCCTGCCGGGCGCTCAGGCCGGGGGGGCGGCTCTATTTTGCCGGGCCGAATGCGGGCGGGGCGAAAGCGATGGTCGGCGATGCAAAAGCGATCTTCGGCCACGCGGTGACCGTCCGCACGAAGGCACGCAATCGCATCGCCATGGCGATCCGTCAGCCGGGCACGCCCGGCCCGTTGCCCCTGCTGGAACCGCAGCCGTTCGAGGCGCTGGGTCTGACGCTGTTCAGCATGCCGGGGGTCTTCAGCCGGGGAGAGCTGGATGACGGCACGGCCATGCTGCTGGGGACGCTCGATGCCGCTCAGTGTGCCAGGAAGCGCGTGCTGGATGTCGGCTGCGGGTGTGGCGTGATCGGGTTGGTTGCGGCGCGGCTGGGCGCGGCGGCAGTAGACCTGATCGATTCGCAGTGGGTGGCGCTGGCCTGCGCGGCGGAAGGGATTGCGGCGAACGGACTGGAAGCGGTGTGCAGCGTATGGGGCAGTGATCTGTATTCGGATGTGGTGGGCGAGCCTTATGACCTGATTCTGTCCAATCCGCCGTTTCATGCCGGGCACAAAGTGGATACCGGCGCGGCTGTAGCGCTGATCGCCGGGGCGCGGGAGCGGCTGCAGCGCGGCGGACGGCTGCGGCTGGTGGCGAACCGCTTTCTGCCCTATGACCGCCTGATGGCCGATGCCTTCGGCGCGGGACGTGTGGCGGTTGTGGCGGAAGATTCGCGCTACCGCGTGCTGGAAGCGGTGCGGTAATGCTGTGGCAGTGTTGGATGTTGAGTTTTTTAATTTTGAGCTGAATCATCTATGTATCGTTCCGTCGCTGAGGAGTGAAAAGTAATGACCGAAGAATCAGAGCGGCTGACGTTTCCGGAGGGATTCATCTGGGGCGCGTCCACATCGGCCTACCAGATCGAGGGGGCGACGCACGAAGACGGGCGCGGCGAGTCGGTATGGGACACGTTCAGCCGCCTTCCCGGCGCAATCGCTGGCGGCGACACGGCGGATGTGGCCTGCGACCACTATCACCGCTGCCGCGAAGATGTCGCGCTGATGGCCGAACTGGGATTGAAGGCCTACCGCTTTTCGATTGCCTGGCCGCGTGTGCTGCCGCAGGGGACGGGGGCGGTCAACGAGGCCGGACTGGATTTCTACGACCGGCTGGTAGATGCCCTGCTGGCGGCGGGCATTGAGCCGTTTGCCACGCTCTATCACTGGGACCTGCCACAGGCGCAGCAGGACGCGGGCGGCTGGCCGGATCGTGCTATCGTCGAGGCCTTTGTCCACTACGCGGATGTGGTTTCCCGGCGGCTTGGCGACCGGGTGCATTACTGGGCCACGCATAACGAACCCTGGGTCGTGGCCTTTCCGGGCCATGCGTTGGGCGATCGTCCGCCCGCGCTGCGGAGCTGGCAGGCGGCGCTGAATGCGGCCCATCATCTGCTGCTTGCGCATGGGCGGGCGGTTCCGGTTCTGCGGGCCAACGGCGACGCGCGGACGCAGGTCGGCATCGTCCTGAACACCCTGTGGGTGGACGCGGCCAGCGATTCCCCGGAAGACCGCGCGGCAGCGCGGCGCTTTGACGGCTACTTCAACCGCTGGTTTTTCGATCCGTTGTTCAAAGGCGCGTATCCTGCCGATATGCTGGATTTCTACGCCCCGGATGCCCCGGATGTACAGCCCGGCGACATGGTGGCCATTGCCACGCCGCTGGACTTCCTGGGCATCAATTACTACAACCGCAACGTCATCGGCGCGGGGCAGGAGGTTGACCGGCTGCAGGTGCGCCGGGAGGACCCGCCCGGCGAATACACCGAAATGGGCTGGGAGGTGTATCCGCCGGGTTTTTACAACCTGCTGCGGTGGGTGCACCAGGAGTACAGGCCGGGGACGATCTACGTCACGGAAAACGGGGCGGCGTTCCCGGACGCGATCGCTGCCGATGGGCAGGTGCATGATCCGCGCCGCGTGGCCTTTTTGCGGGGCTATCTGGCAGCGGCGCACCGTGCCATGCAGGAAGGCGTCCCGCTGCGGGGGTATTTCGTCTGGTCGCTGCTGGATAACTTCGAATGGCGGCACGGCTTCAGCAAGCGCTTCGGGCTGATCTACGTGGACTATCCAACACAGCGGCGCATCATCAAAGACAGCGGGCGGTGGTATGCCTCGGTCATCCGGCAGAACGGCTTTGACGCGCCCGCCGGAGAGTGATCTCACAGCATCAGGGCGATAGGGACGGCGGTTACGATGAGCGTCTGGGCGATGATGTACGCTGCCCAGATCACGTCG
>JALSTC010000497.1 GCA_026983935.1 Ardenticatenia bacterium | reverse complement strand
TGACCTGCACACCATGAAAGGGGTTGAAGCCGCCGTAGAACTGCACCAGCAGCGGCTCGCCGGGCACTTTCGGCGGCAGATCGGGCGGGTTCAGCCAGGCTTCATCCACGCCGACCGGCACGACGATCATCCGGCGTGCAGGCGGCCCGATCTGCACCTGAAAGGCGTCACGGTGGCTGGCCGTATCGGTGAACACGCCCGCCGCTGCCGCGATGTTCCAGCCGTCCACGGCGCGGTAAAACCAGTGCCGGAGGGAGCGGCGGCGGGCATCATTGTTATCCACCACGCGGCTCTCATACAGGCCGACGGTGTAATCCACGATCACGGGTCTGCGCAGCAGGCGGCCCAGCCCGACGGCCAGCGGCGCGAGAATCTGGTTGTACTCGGCCACAATCAAGGCGTCGCATTGACGGCCCTCACGGCGCATCATCCGCCACAGGTGGGGCAGCGTTTGCCGCAGATTCAGGCCGGTCGGCAGCGGCGCAAGGGATACCCGCCAGCCATGCGCTTCCAGCCCGGCACGGATGACGCGGTTACGCGAATAGGCGGGGTCGAACGCCCCCAGATAACATACGGTGCGGCCCGCTTTCCCGCCCTGATGTGCTGTACCGCCGATCATAAACGCTCCCTGAACTGGCGTTTTCTCCGCGCCTATTTTACCGTGCCGCGCATAAGAATCGGGTGAGCAATCCGCCGTTCCGGGGTAAACTCCGGGTTATGAGTTCCGGCCATCCACGCCAGACCTGAAAGCGCGGCCCATGCCAGACAGCTTGCACTATGTGGGCAATATCCGCCTGCCGACCGAAAAAGCGCACGGCCTGCAGATCATGCAGAACTGTGAGGCTTTCGCCCGCCACCTGCCGGTGACGCTCTACCCGGCGCGGCGCATCCAGCCGCCGGAACTGCGCGGTGTCAGCCCGTGGGCCTATTATGACGTGCCGCCGACCTTCACCATCCGGTATGTGCCATGCCTGGACCTGCTGCCGCTGGCGGGGGGACGCAGCAACCGCTTTTCACAACTGCTGTTTTACGCGGAGACTCTGACTTATAACGCGGCCCTGCTGGCTCATCTGCGCGGCCTGTCAGCGGAAGCCGTCATCTACGGACGCCATCCGCTCGTGCTGGAAGCAGTGCGGCGCTTCAAACCGGTCCGGCGGCTGTTCTGGGAAGTGCACAACCTCTCGCCGTCACCGCGCAAACGGCGGTCACAGGCGGCGCTGGCGCGGCAGATCGGCGGCGTGATCACGGTCACGCGCCATCTGGCCGATGCCCTGATTGACATGGGCGTGGATGCAGACCGCGTGCTGGTCGCGCCGGACGGTGTGCGGGCGGCGCGGTTCGCGGAAATGCCCGCGCAGTCCGAGGCACGGGAGGCGCTGGGGCTGCCACGCGATGCTTTCATCGTCGGCTACATGGGCCGCCTGCACACGCTGCACATGAGCAAGGGCGTGGATGATCTGATCCGGGCCATCGCCGCCCTGCCGGAGCGCCCGCTGCATCTGCTGCTGGTCGGTGGGCCGGAGGAGATGGTCGCAGCCTACCGGAGGCAGTGGCGCGATCTCGGCCTGCCGGATGCACACTTCCACGCACTCGGACAGATTCCGGCGGCGGAAGTCCCCCGTGCCCTGGCCGCCTTTGACGTGGCCGCCATGCCGCACCCCTGGACGGAATACTTCGCCTATTATCTCTCGCCGCTCAAACTGTTCGAGTACATGGCCAGCGGACGGGCCATCCTGGCGACCGCCCTGCCCAGCACGCAGGAAGTCCTGCGCGACGGCGAAACAGGGCTGCTGGTGCCGCCGTCAGACCCGGACGCACTGGCAGCAGCGCTGGCCCGCCTGCACGACGACCCTGATCTGCGGGCGCGCCTGGCGGACAATGCGCGGCGGCTGGTCTTTGCGCAGTACACATGGGAAGCGCGGGCGCGGGCGATTCTGGATTTCGTTGCCAGCCGCGCCCATGCCTAGAGGCCCTCACCGCTCGCGCCGACGGCGTTCGCGGTCATCCTCACGCAGGCCAAGCCCGCTCTCCAGCACCAGCACGATGATCCCCATCAACAGCCCGCCGAGGATCGCCCAGCCGAGGTGATCCACGATCAGCCTGCCCCCGGAAAGCGCCGCCGTGAGCATCAGCAGCGCGCCGTTGATCACCGGAATCAGGATGCCTAGTGACAGAATGATGAAGGGACAGCTCAGCACCATGACAATCGGCCTGACAATGGCATTGACGACGCCAAAGATCAGGGCAATGATCGCCAGCGTGCCGATTCCGTCACTGCTGATACGGATGCCCGGCAGCAGCGCGGCGATGATGGCAATAGCCACTGCGTTCACAATCAGGCGCAGGATAAAATTCCGCATGATGTTTTTCCCATTTTATCGGACGAATACTACCACCCTGTACGGGAATCATGC
>JALSTC010000496.1 GCA_026983935.1 Ardenticatenia bacterium | reverse complement strand
ATTGAGGCATTCTACAGTCTGTTCCAGTAACCCATGACTGTCGTCAAGGGGGCCGTTTATCAAAGACGGCCCCTCTACGTTTTATCCCCCTCCCTCCCACTGCGCTGGAAACGCATACTGGTGCACAACGACCTGCTGCGAGAAGTACTGCACGACGTTATAGGACGGTCAGCGGCCGCATGAGATCGGTTAACCCTTTCGATGAGAAAGGCCATCATTCGCCAGCCAGGGGAACGCCCAGATACCAGGCGATCACCCGCGCCCCGACCCGTGCCAGCGACGGCCCGGCCAGCTCATCAGCCTGACGGCGCAGCACCGCCAGAGAGGGCATCACAGCAGGGTCCGCAGGCAGGGCCGTCGGACGAGTTTCCATGAACAACGGTATGTCTTCCACCATCAACATCAATGAGACCGTCCGCCGATAGGCCAGTTTCCCATGTTCGCGGACAGCTTCACCATAGACGCGCACGCCGTGTATTCCCGTAAGAGGAAGATGGCGCATTTCGTCTTCCGGGTCATCCGGCGGCAGAATGACCTCACCCGCTGCCCGGTCAAAGACAACCGTGCGTGCGGACTGCGGGTTCAACTGTGTCAGCAGCCACAGGCCGCCAAACCCGACTACCAGCAAGGCCGATCCGGAGAGCGCCAGCCCCACCAGCGGATTCACACCCGGCAGGCCGCTGCGAATCAGCAGCAGCACACCCACAAAGACACCCAGCGCCACCAGACCAACCAGTGTGATAACCAGCGAAGACAGGCGGGATGCTGCCGCAGGCAGACTCAAGATCAGGCGATCGTGCTCGTCACGGTCAAGCTGCGCCCCACCGCCCAGGCGCAGCGGCAGACGCACATTCGCTGCATCCTGCACGGTCACAATCGGCGGCGCAGTGGGTTCCTCCAGCGGGGGAGGCGGACTCTCCGGCGGCTCTTCAGCCAGTGCTGGCGGGGCTTCCTGTGCTGGCGCGGAGAACGTCACACGAGTGACAGGCTCAGCCTCTGCGCTTACCGGCTCGCTCTTCAGGGGCCGCCCGATCAACGTGCTCAATGCGCGGGCGATCTCATCCGCCCGCGCAATCTGACGCGAATCCGGGAAGCGCACCAGCCGCCGCCACAGTCCATTGGGGGCGAGTGTGACACCCACCGCCCAGCCGCCATCCCAGCGCACCTGTACACTTTCCACGCCATCCACGCTCATCCGGTCACCGGGCGGCAGGTCACGCCAGCGGCCAAACAGCGGATGGTAGTACACGATGTGCGGGCGGGCCTCGAACACGGGCCGATCGTCCGGGCCATGTAAACGCCAGACACCCGGCCCATAGTGAACGGTCAACTGCTCATCGGCAGAAATGGCATGTATACTCATGCCCTGGATTGCCTTCCTGAAGGAAAAATGTGTCATAAATCCGAATCTAAGGATACTATAGCACAAGTGCGCAGGCAGGCAGTATCCCCACAAAGGAGGCCCCCATGTCCTTTGATCCCCATACCATCCGCCCCCGATTCCCGGCGCTCAACCGCCCCGTAGACGACAGCGGCACACTCCCCATTCACTTTGACAATCCGGCAGGAACACAGGTGCCGCAGCAGGTTATTGATGCCGTCGGCCACTACTACCGGACGATGAACGCCAATCACGGCGGCGCGTTCGCCACCGGACAGCGTAACGACGCGATGGCTCATGAAACCCGTGTCATCGCCGCCGATTTCCTCAACGCGGCCCGTCCGGAGGAGATCGTCATCGGGCCGAACATGACCACACTCAACTTCGCCCTCAGCCGGGCCATTGCCAAAACCCTCGCCCCCGGCGATGAGATCGTGATCACGCGCATGGATCACGACGCCAACATCGCCCCCTGGCTGCGCATTGCCGATGATCACAGCCTGACGATTCGCTGGGCGGACTTCGACGTGGAGGCGGGCATGCTGGATATGGGCAGCCTGGCCGCGGCCATCACGGGAAAAACCCGCGTCGTGGCGACCGTGCACGCCTCCAATGCGCTGGGGACGATCAACCCGGTGCAGCAGATTGCGGCGATGGCGCATGCGGTCGGCGCATACCACATCGTGGACGCCGTGCAGAGCGCCCCGCATATTCCCCTTGATGTGCAGGCCATCGGCTGTGACTTTCTGCTATGCAGCGCCTATAAATTCTTCGGGCCGCATGTGGGCATCCTGTGGGGCAGATACGATCTGCTGGCCGAACTGCCCGCCTACAAAGTGCGTCCGGCGGAAGATACGCCCCCGGAGCGCTGGGAAACCGGCACACCCGCTTTTGAACTGTGGGCCGGGGCCACCGCCGCGCTGGAATATCTGGCGGGGATCGGGGCGCAGTACGGCGCAGCTTATGCCGACCGCTTTCCCGGCTTCACAGGGCGGCGGCTGCACCTCAAGACGGCCATGGCCACGCTGACGGCCTAT
>JALSTC010000495.1 GCA_026983935.1 Ardenticatenia bacterium | reverse complement strand
CTCCATCACCAGGAAAACCATACATACCAGCACCGCGATCAACACGATCAACAGCAGCTCCATCCAGGGGAAGCGCCGCCCATCTTCACGGCGCACCCAGAGCGCACTCCCGATCAGAGTCACACCGAGGATGCCCACCACTGCCAGCGTCCATGTCAGCATTCGCCCGAAGAGAGCAGGCGAAATGATTTGAAAGCCGCCTTCAAGCTGCCACATGCTTTCCGGGGGGATGATCGAGAGGATCACGATCATCGCCAGCGCAGCAACGCCCCCCAGGATCACGCCCGCACTGATCAGATAGAGCGTCGTCCGCCCCCTGCGCAGACGGAGATACTGCTGCCCGAGCCGAATCAGCCAGTAGAGCGTCAGGAAACTACCGAAGATGGCGATATATATGAAAGCCACCTCTTTTGAGGCCAGCAGCAGCGACATGGCTGCTGTCAGTAGCACCAGCCAGTATGACCTGCGCCGCACGCCCTCCGGGCCATCAATATACTGGAAGATCGCGTACACCATCACCAGGGCGAAGAATATCGCGGGCATATCATGGCGGATGTAGCGGCTGTAGTACATCAGCATCGGCGAGATCAGAAACATGACCGAAGTCAGCAGCGCTCCCGTTTTACCCAGCCAGCGCCGGAACAACACCGGCATCATGACCACCAGCACGCCAACAACTGCCGTGTAAATACGGGAAGTGAAATCATTATCGCCAAACAGCAGGTAGAAGAACGCCGTCATATGGAACAACAGCGGGCCATGCATCATGGGCAGGTGGCGGAAGTTCCCATTGCGGGCCAGGTCCCAGGAAAACTTCGTGTGCAAACTTTCGTCATGGCTCATCACCCGTGCGCCCAGATCAACAAAACGGGTCAGCATGGCCAGGACGAAAATCGTCACGTAGGCAATGGCTTCCCAGTTCAACGTGTAGGCATACGCCAGAACACGATTCAACGCATGCGGCTGTTGTTCAGTGGAAACTGTCTCTAAAGTGGTCATACCTGTGTGATATACCTCACTGTAAAACGCCGGGCAGCTTCATCGTGGGCCGGGCGTCATCAGGGCGATGGGTGCAGGCGCAGGCGCAAGCTCAGCAGGTTCTGTCACCACGTCGAGCCGCTGCGCGACCGCCGTCGGTGACGCAAGCACCAGCACGGGCGAATCGGTCACGCTCTGTGTCGCCGTCGCCGCAACCATGTACGGGGCAGGCTGGTCAGGAGCCTGAACTGCAGCCGTGTGCGGCGACATCAAGGACGGCACGACCAGCGCCAGTACCAGGCTCATCACCAGAGCCAGGGCAGCACCGGGCAGCCCCTGCGGACGTACAGCCGCCTGAGAAGATGCCGTCACCTCCGCCAGAATACCCGGCAGCAGGCGGGAAAGAGACTCCGGATATGGCATACCGAAAACCGGCATCTGTGCTTCCAGCGTGCGCACCATCTCCCGCTCATGCAGCATGGCAGTATAGCAGGTATCGCAAACCTCCAGATGCCGGATCACTCTGCTGCGCAGGTGCGGCGGCAGCTCATCATGCAGATAGGCCGTCAGTAAATGGGTAACGTGACAACGCATCATTGTGCCCAGTCCTCAGACACCTCTAAAAACCCCAAAGCTCCTCAAGCAGCATTTCCCCGGCCGTTCCCAGCGCCCGGCCCAATGCCTCATGCGCCAGCCGGATGCGACTCTCCGCCGTCTTCTGTGGACAGCCGAGGATTTCCGCCATCTCCCGGTAAGTCAGGCCCTGCCCATAACGCAGCGCGACCGCTTCCCGCAAACGGGGAGACAGTGTCTGCAGTGCACTTTCCAGTGCATCCCGCACGCCCTGCCGGGCCAGCGCCGCCTCCGGGGTCTCTCTGTCTGGCCCGGAAGGCTCATGCCCCAGGCTGAGGAGCCTGCCCAGGTCAACTGTCGGCAGCATCTTCCGGCGGCGCATATTACGGCAGCGACTGACCGTGATCGTATAGAGCCAGGTGCGGAATTCTCCACGCTCCGGATCGTACCGGTCGAGATTGCGGAAAGCGTAAATAAACGCTTCCTGCAAGACATCTTCGGCATCCTGGACATCCAGCAGGATGCTGTAAGCCAGCCGGTACAGGCCTGCCGCATAGTGCTCATATAACGCTGCATATGCGGCCTGATCGCCCCCAAGACAGCGGGCAATCAAGGCCTGCAGCGATTCCCCCGAAACATCCGGATACGTCGTCATACGCATACCTGCTATACACGTTCTAGGGAGCCGATTCCTCACCTGCACCAGTGGGCGCCTCGCCAGATGCAGCGGGCATTTCCTCCGGCGGCAGCCCGTAAACGTCGTCACGCATCCACACGATCACTTTGTCACTCACCTGCGGCCCGACCTGCGCACTGCCATACAGCACCCAGACCGGCAGATCAAGCCCGCGCAGAAAATCCGTACGCCACGT
>JALSTC010000494.1 GCA_026983935.1 Ardenticatenia bacterium | reverse complement strand
ACCGTACTGCTCACTGTGGTGCGCGACGGCCGGGAGATCGATCTGCCGGTCACATTGGGGGCGCATCCGGATCGTACTCTGCCGCCGACGGCCACCTGGATCGAGGAAGTGGCAGACCTGACACCGTTTGTGGGTGGAGAAGTGCTGGTGCGCTTCGAATACGTGACCGACCAGGCCTTCACCCGCAACGGCTGGGTGCTCGACGATATCGGCGTGCCGGAGATCGGCTACTTTGACGACGCCGAAAGCGATTCCGGCGGTTGGCTGGCTGAGGGCTGGGTGCGCATTGAAAACGTGCTGCCGCAGGATTTTCTGGTGGAGGTTGTTCAGGCTGGCGCACCGCCGACGGTCACCCGCTGGCTGATGCCCGGCGAAGGCACGCAGGGAAGCTGGACACTGGAAATTGGCCCGGATTCGCCCGCCGCCCTGATCATCAGCGGCATGACGCCCTATACCACGCAACCGGCGATGTACGATCTGACGGTTGCCGCTGCAGAGTAGGCGGGTTGTCTCTCCGGCAAAACGGAATATGCTAAACTTGCAGCGCCGTGTTGCACATCAAGAAGGAGAAACGCGCAGTGGAACTGACAACCGTCACCATTGAAAAACCGGAGCCGATCAACTTTATTCTGGGACAGAGCCATTTCATCAAGACCGTCGAAGACATCCACGAAGCGCTGGTGACCAGCGTACCGGGCATTAAATTCGGGCTGGCGTTTTGTGAGGCATCCGGGGCATGCCTGGTGCGCTGGACGGGGACTGATGACGCCATGATTGAACTGGCGACGAAGAATGCGCTGGCGCTCTCCGCCGGGCACAGCTTCATCATTTTTCTGGGCGAGGGCTTTTACCCGATCAATGTGCTAAATGCCGTCAAAAACGTGCCGGAGGTGGCACGCATCTTCTGTGCCACTGCCAACCCGACCGAGGTGATCATCGCCGAAACCGGGCAGGGACGCGGCATCCTCGGCGTGATTGACGGCTTCAAGAGCAAGGGCGTTGAAGACGAGGACGGCATCGCCTGGCGCAAGAATTTCCTGCGGGCGATCGGGTATAAGCTGGGTTAGCCGATTTCGATATCTGCCACAACCGGATCGTGGTCGGAAAGATAGGGCGGCTGCCGGTGGGGACGCGGAATCTGTGTCCGTTTGATATGCACACCCCGCACCAGGATATAGTCCAGTTCGGCCAGACCCTGTCCGGTGAATTTGTGGAAGGTGTACCGGTCAGTTCCCGGCGGCAGTGTGTCCTTGGCCAGGGAATACCCGGCTTCGCGAAAGTGCTGGATGGGCGGTGAGTCGGGCGTGCAGTTGAGGTCGCCCATCACGATGGCTGCTGGCTCCTCACGCAGAAATTCGGTGAGGAGCTTTGCGCTTTCCAACCGGGCCTGCTCGCAGTCCCACGAATCGAAGTGCGTGTTGACCAATGTCCAGCCTTCAAAACGGAGCCAGTGGGCCAGACGCGGTTCTTTGCCGTCCCAGCTTACCTGCCCGATCACTCCGCTTTCGTTGAGCGCCAGTACACCTTCGCTGTAGGGACGCTGGCAGCAGTCACAGACAAAGAGCGGGTTGCGCAGCGAAGGCCCGCCGGTAATCATGGTATCCGGCCCCATATAAGCGAAGTAGCCCGACAGTTCGCCCATGATCGCCACCATCTGGTTGGGCATGGTCTCCTGCACGCCCAGCACGTGCGGCCGGATTTCCTGAATCAGAGCTTTGATGTGTGGCCAGCGCAGAGGCCAGTTGTTCGGCCCATCGTCTGCCGCGGAAACGCGCAGGTTGAGGGTCATCAGGCGGATGGTTTTGGTCATTTTGCCGTGAACACAATCTGGTAAAGGAAAGTCCCCAGCCCACAGGCCAGCCCGGTCAATATCCACAGCCCGACCGTGCTCAAGAACCAGTGCAGCAGCCGGTTCGACCGCGCCCGCAGGAAAACAAATAAGAACGCCAGTAGCACCCAGCCGCCCAGAAAGATGATCAGCGCGATCCAGCCGCTGCTGCTGATCTGCGGGCCTATGGTGCTCAGCCGATTCATGATCATATCGCCGGTGGTGCCCGGGTAGCCCAGCGATCCCCACAGGCTGCGCAGCACGCTCTCGAACAGTTCGCTGCCTGATGGTACGCTTCCCGCCGGGACACCGAACAGCGGCCCCAGCAGTCCGCCCGGATCAATGGGCAGTGCGCCCGGATTGGCCCGCAGGAAGGCCAGCACCGCCGTCACAGCGATGGCAGGCAGCAGGGTGAGCGGTGGGCCTTCGCCCGCGCCAAGCGCGCCGACGCTTTGCAGCGCCTCGCCGATGGTGCTGCCGATCAGCATGAAGGACAGCACGGCCATGGTGATAATGGTCAGCAGCAGCGAGAAGCAGCCGCTGGTCAGGCCGCCGTTGAGCACCAGGAAGGGCTGCAGCTCGCTCCGCACGTGCTCCACATAGACGATCTCA
>JALSTC010000493.1 GCA_026983935.1 Ardenticatenia bacterium | reverse complement strand
CGCGCCGACGGCGGGCTGGAGCTGTGGGGATTTCCCCTGTGAGGATGATATCGCGGGCTTCATGGAGCGCATTGGGCTGCCGCCGGGATTCGCGCTTTCGCATGTGGTCAAGCTGCCCGGCCAGCCGGTCAGCATCACCTACGGCCCCGAAGGGCGGCTCTATGCCGCCCTCATTACCGATGGCGTGCAGGCCGGCGAGATCGTCGCCTTTGACGAATCCAGTGGGCAGTTTGAAACCATCGCCGGGGAGATTCTCTCGCCCGGCGGCATCGCCTTTCGGCCTGGCACGGACATTCTCTACGTCACCGGGCGGACACAGCCAGAAGGTGGCGGTGCGCTGTGGAGCATCCAGCCCGGCGACCCGCCGCGTCTGCTGCGCGATGATCTGCCGTGCTGCCAGTCGCTCATTGCCGGGCAGCCCAACGGCCTCATCTTCGGCCCGGACGGCTATCTGTATCTGGCGGTGGGTGCACGCACCGATCACACCGAGGCCGCGCCCAACAATCCCATGCTCTACGCCACTCCCATGCCCTGGGAGGGCGCGATTTTGCGGCTGCCGCCGGATGGCAGCACCGTTGAGGTCGTGGCGGAAGGCTTCCGCGATCCGATGGATCTGACGTTCACGGCAGATGGGCAGCTTTACGTGACCGACAGCGGGCTGTTCATTGGCGTCGGCGACCGCCTGATGCGCGTCGAGCCGGGGCGTCATCACGGCTGGCCGTATTGGCGCGAGCGCGGCTGTCTGGAATGCCCGGTGCTGCCGCCGGACCTCGACCCCGTGCCGGACTGGCTGACCCTGCCGGGGGACGTGCGTCCACGCGGCCTGACGGCCTACCATGCCGCCCGGTTCCCGGCAAGCTACTTCGACGATCTGTTCGTGGCGCTGTGGAACGGCGTGCCGGAAGGCCAGCGCATCCTGCGGGTGCATGTGCTGGAAAGCGGGCAACCGGAACCTGTCCCCTTCATGACCGGCCTGATCCGCCCGGTGGACGTGGTGGTAGACCCGGACGGGGCGCTGGTCGTGGCCGATTATGTTTATGGGCATGTCTGGCGTGTGACGTTTGCGGGCCAGCGGTGAGATGCAAAGATGCAGCAAGGCGAATCAAAAGGGCACGCCGCAGGGTGTGCCCATCTGTCTCCACTAGAAAACACAAAATATATCCAATTATCCCATTTTTGCCATTATCTGGAGTGCCCAAGAATCTTCAGTAGAAATAGGCTTGTGGCCTCCAGTGTGTGTGCTATAGTTGCGCGGCTCTCAGCGCAGACACCCGGCGGCTTTAGCCGGGCCTTTTTGTGCCGGGCCACCACTTTCCGTCCACATAGAAAGGGGTGACTCACCTATGACTGCTTCTGCAACCACACAACAGGGCGCTGCCGCGGCAGTTCCCGCCGCTGGCGAAAAGCCGTCCATCCTCGGCTATTTGCCCAATGACCGGCCCCCGCTCGCCCGGATGGCGATCCTGGGGTTCCAACACGTTTTGACCATGTTCCCGGCGACCGTATTGGTCGCCTTACTTGTCGGTTTCGATATCGGCGCGGTGCTGGTCATGTCCGGCGTGGCGACGATCGTCGCGCTCACGCTCTCCCGTCTGCTCACCGGGAAGTTCATCCCGCTCTACTATGGTTCCAGCTTCAGCTATATCGCGGCCACCCTCGCCCTGACACAGGTTGGCTTTGGCGAATACGCCGGGCAGGAACTGGTCAGCCTGGCGCAGGTGGGCATTGTGGCGACCGGTGTGGTGAACGTGCTGGTCGGGCTGGCCATTCGTTTTGCGGGCGGCAAGCAGTTTATCGATAAACTGCTGCCCCCGGTGGTGACCGGCTCCGTGGCCACCGTGATTGGCATCGCGCTGGCAAAGGCCGCGCTGGATATGGCCAGCGCCCACTGGCTGGTGGCGCTCTTTACGCTGCTGGCGACGGTTTTGCTCTCCGTCTATCTGCAGGGCAGGGGGTTCGTGGGGCTGATACCCATCTTACTGGGGGCGGTGGCCGGATACGTGGCCAGCATCCCCTTCGGTCTGGTGGATTTTTCCCCCTTACTCGCGGCCCCGCTGTTCCAGGTGCCGCGTTTTTCTTTGCCTGCCTTCGGTGACCCCCGCGCCTGGGAAGCGGTCGGCACGATCGCCGTGATCGCCATCGCCACCATCCCCGAATCGACCGCCCACCTTTACCAGATCGGGCTGTATGTGGATAAGCTGGCCGAGCGCATGGGCCGCGAAAAGTACCACCTCAGCGAGCTGATCGGCATCAATCTGGTGCTGGACGGGCTGGGCGACCTGATCAACGGCATGTTCGGCGGCGTCGCCGGGACAAACTACGGCGAAAACAACTCGCTGATGGTCATCACGCGCAATTACTCCGGCCCGGTGCTGATCGCGGCGGGCGTGCTGGCTGTAGGGCTGGGCTTTCTGGGCAAGCTCTCGGCGGTGATCGCCACC
>JALSTC010000492.1 GCA_026983935.1 Ardenticatenia bacterium | reverse complement strand
CAGGTCACGTCGCTGACCGCTTCACCGCTGACCAGCGCGGCCACCCAGTCCACGACACGTTCGCCATCCACCTCATAGGTGTAGAATTCCGGGCGGCGCAGGATGGTATGCAGGTCGCCCCCGGCAGTATAGGTGTAGAGTTCTTCGTCCGCGCCTTCTTCGATCTCGCTGAAAGCGCCTTCCAGCAGGTCCATCAGCGGCGTATCGGTGACGCCGACCAGGCCCAGGAAGCTGTACTGCGTTTCATCCTCTGCCGTGTTGTACTGAGCGATGACGACATCCGGGTGGCGCAGCGCGGTTGCCACGTAGAAATCTTCAAAGTTCAGGCCATCGGCGGTGACTTCTTCGTACTCCGGCCAGTCCGGCAGGATGCTTTCTGTATCCCAGGCCGTCAGTGGGGCAGTGACCCCTTCGCTGTGATAGCCGCCGGCGCCGTCGCCCAGGACGACGATCCGCGAGTCGGGATACTGCTCTGCGATCAGTCCGCCGTAGAAGGGCGAGGCGATGGCCCCGGCGCTGCTGCCGGAAACGAAGACCTCTTCCGGTGCGTCCACATTGTCATACACCCAGTTGAGGACGGCCATCGCGTTGTTGTAACCGTTGTGATAAATGGTCACCTCACGCGCCTCGGTGTCTTCTGTGGCCGGGACTTCATAGGTCATCACGCTGTTGCCGATGTGCACATCGCCCGTGCAGTAGGGGACAAAGACCATGGTGTAATCGGTAAAGGGATTGTCCGGGTTGTCCATGTCGAAGATGCCGCTTTGCGTATCCGGCATGTTGTGCTCGGTCTCGACGACCGGCACATACGTGGGGTGCGACTGCAGATCGCAGATCTGGCCGAACCAGCATGCGCCGCCGCCGTTGAAGAAGATCAGCAGTTTGTCACTCTCTCCCGGACGCACGTAGAAGGCATAATCGGTGCCGTTGGAGCAGATCGTGTCGCCGCCAGGCGAAAGCATATTCCAGCCTTCGTCCAGTTCATCGAGCGCGGGCAGTTCGCCGCCCTCCTGCGCGCTGACCAGCGCCGCCGAGGCGACGGCCAGCAGGCAGACCAAAACAACCAAGAACAACTTTTTCATGGTGCAGCTCCTCAAAAATACTTATGGGATACGGTTGGTGCGAAAAACAGGATAGCACAACAGCGGGAATAAGGGAAATGGAACGGCCAGAAGCCAGAGACCAGAGGCTAGAGGCTAGAGGCCAGAGACAAGAGGCCAGAGACAAGAGGCCAGAGACCAGAGGCCAGAGACCAGAGGCAGGAGACAGGCGGCAGGCAGTAGGCGAAAGAAGCCGCGTGCATCCGGCTCATCTGTTTCCTGTCGGCATCCGCATAACACCCCTGACGTGGAATCCAACGGCGGCGTTTGTCTTTTACGTCCGGCGCTTTTGTGGTAGTATTTAATCAAATGAGCATTTGATAACTGCTGCAATGACGTCTTGCTCACTCCCGATTCGCATTGAGTCAGTCAGGAGGTATGGCCTTGCATATCGTTGTTGGCACACGCAGCACTCCCGATACGGCGGCCAAACTCGACATCGCCGCCGACGGGCGCGTCACGTGGGGCGATTCGCCGCTGGTGATGAACCCCTGGGATGAATATGCCGTCGAGGAAGCGCTGATCCGGACGAAGGAACACGGCGGCACGGTGACGGTCATCGCCGTTGGGCCGGAGGAGCATGACGAGGCGCTCAAGCACGCCATTGCCATGGGTGCGAAGTCGGCCATCCGGCTGTGGGATGACGCCTGGGAAGGGATGGACAGCCTGGGCTATGCCGCTGTATTCGCCGCCGCCGTACAGAAGCTGGGCGATGTGGACATGGTACTCTTCGGCAAAGAAGCTGCCGATGAAGCCACCGACCAGTTCATCTTCCAGACGGCCCGCAAACTCGGCTGGACGCTGCTCGGCTATGTCGCCTCGATCGAGGAACTCGATCCGGACGGCGGGACGGTGAAGGTGGCCCAGATGCTGGAGGAAGGCCGCCAGATCGCGTCCGGGCCGCTGCCCGTTGTGATGAATGTCCTGAAGGGGATCAACGAGCCGCGCTACCCATCCTTCATGGGTATCCGCAAGGCGACCAAAGCGCAGATACCGGTGTGGGATGCGGCGGAGCTTGGCGAGGACGTTCCCGCGCCAAAGACACGCCTGATCGCGTACCGGCATCTGCCCGTCCGTGAGGGCGAGTGCGAGATCATCGAGGCTGAGAGCGTTGAGGAACAGGCCCGCATACTGGTGGAACGGCTGATGGCGGAGAAGGTGGTCTAGTGATGAGCGCTGTATACGTCTGGATAGAACAATTCAAAGGGAAAGCGGCCCCGGTGGCCTGGGAAGCGCTGGGCAAGGGGCGCGAGGTCGCGGACACGCTCGGCGTGCCGCTGACGGCGCTGGTCTTCGGCGAGGGCGTGGATGCCCTGGCCGCTGAGGCTTTTCACTATGGCGCGGATAAGGTCATCCAGGCCGACGACTCCACGCTGGCCGACTACCGCATGGAGCCTTACGCCGCCCTGCTGAGCAAGCTGGTGGAAGACAACGGGCCGCGCGTTGTGCTGGCCGGGGCGACGAGCCGGGGCAAGGAACTGCTGGCCGTCTCCGCGCTGGATACCGGCTCCGGCCTGCTGGCGGACGTGCTTGAGCTGGAAGCGGACGGTGGGGCACTTACAGCCACCCGCTCGGTCTACGGTGGCAAGCTGCTGAGCACGGTGGAAGCCGCCGCCGATGGGACGCAGTATGCCACGCTGCGCAGCCGTGCCTTCCAGGCGCTGGAGCCGGACGAGAGCCGCAGCGGCGAGATCACGAAGGTGGACCCGGTGCTGACGGAAGACCAGATCACCGTCAAGATCGAGAGCTTTGAAGAGACCACGGGCGAGATCAGCCTGACCGACGCCGCGATCATCGTCTCCGGCGGGCGGGCAGTGGGCAGCCCGGAGGGCTTCGCACCGGTGCGGGCGCTGGCCGAGGTGCTGGGCGCAGCAGTCGGGGCCAGCCGCGCAGCGGTGGATGCCGGGTACATTTCCTACGATCACCAGGTCGGGCAGACGGGCAAGGTCGTCAGCCCCGATCTGTACATCGCCTGCGGCATCTCCGGCGCGATTCAGCACCAGGCCGGGATGCGCACCAGCAAGGTGATCGTCGCCATCAACACAGACCCCGAAGCGCCGATCTTCAAGCTGGCGCAGTACGGCATCGTGAACGACATGTTCCAGGTGCTCCCCGCGCTGACCGAGGAATTCAAGAAGCGCCTGGGGAAGTAGCGCGGAACATTCGCTGAGAATCATGACAGGGGCCGGTTGCGCAAACCGACCCCTGTTTGATTTGTCGCTTTCGTTCAAAAGCAGCTACCGCGCCCCGGCGGGCGTGGTCTGCGCGGCAGTCTCCGTCTCCGGCTTTGGCCCGGCGGCGGCCCGGAAGCCGATATACATCAGTGTGGCGGCCAGCAGTTCGCCAATGTAGAGGTACTGGCCGTAGCCCAGGCGGGTGAGTGAACTGGCGAAACCGATGGACAGCGCCCCCACCGCGATCAGCACGTTGCCGATCACGCGGTTCGGCAGCACCCGCTTGCGCCAGAACAGATAGGCCGAGTAGATCGCGCCGCCGACCAGCGTGATCATGCCGTAAATGTTGAAGAACGGCGTGGTCAGGCGAACCGGCGCACCCTGCGGCATGATGGCGCGGTACTGCTCGCTGATGGCAACGCCCGGCTCAAAGCTGCCCGCGTCCAGCGGCGTGGTGAGCATCAGCACGCCAGCCAGCAGACTGCCGACGACCAGGATGATGGTCACCACGCTGACCCAGCGCTTCTTCACCAGCAGCGCCAGCGTGCCATGCCCCAGCCATGCCGCGTTGAGCGCTGCCCCGAACAGATACCAGATGTAGAAGATCACCGGGCTCCAGCTCAGAGAAAGGTAAGCCTCCGCAAAACTGCCGGAACCGAACATCAGCAGGCCGATGCTCCAGAACAGGAAGGCCGGGTTGCGGCGGACAAGATAGCGCTGAAAGACCGATAGGGTGAAAATCAGCATAACGATGGTGGAAAGGAAAGGCAGGATGTTATTGATGGACATGGGATGCTCTCCTCAAGTCAGGTAGACAGCGGCTTACAGCCAGGGAATGACGCCGAGCAGCACGCCAAGGGCAAACAGCACCAGCAGGGCCATGATCACTGCCAGCACGATGAAGGTGGCCGGGATCACCCGGTCAAAAAGGACGGATTTTTCCGGCATCTTATGCGCTTTGAACTGGAAGTGATCGGACTCGGGTTTATCAGACATAGGCCCTCCGCTGAAAAAGTGCATAAAAGATAGGATAACTCAGAATATAATACATAAAATTCTATATTTCAAGTGACATTCTGCGATTTTTCGGTCGAAAATCAGCAGATGCGCCTCCTGCGGGAGGCAGGTAACAGGAGCAAAGCAGCAACCAGAATCAGCTATCCTCTGTGCGTCCGCCCGTGTACTATTGATTGACGCTGGCCCTCATGGCGGGGGCAGGAGCAGGAGACAGACCCATGAATGGACGTTCCCGGTTTTTCCAACGCGCGGCGGTGATCGCGTGCGTGCTGCTGATCGGCGCGGGATTCATCCCGGCGCTGGCGCAGGGCGATCGCGTGGAGATCGTGATCATCAATACATCCGACGAGCACGGCTGGCTGCAGCCGTTCACACCGTTCGGATCAGATGTCGTGCAGGGCGGCGCGGCCAATATTTACGGCTGGTGGGTGGAGCGCGAAGGCTACGACCCGGAGCGGATGCTGCTGCTCAGCGGCGGCGATAACTGGACGGGACCGGCCATCTCGACGTGGTTTCAGGGCGAGTCGATGGTACAGGCCTTCAACCTGATGGGCTACGATGCTTCGGCAGTCGGTAATCACGAGTTCGACTTCGGGCAGGAGGTGCTGGCCCGGCGCATCGCCGAGGCCGATTATCCGTACCTGGGGGCCAACATCCGCGGCGCAGAAAGCGGTGATCTGGCCGATTTCGTGGAGCCGTACATCATCCGCGAGGTGGCGGGCGTGCCGGTCGGCATCATTGGGCTGACGACCACCGACACGCCGACCACGACTCACCCGCGCAACATCGGTGATCTGGTCTTTGCCGACTATGCCGAGATGCTGGAAACTTACGTGCCGGAGATGCGCAGGGCCGGGGCAGCGGTCGTGGTCGCACTGACGCATGTCTGCGTGGATGAACTGGCTGACCTGGCGCAAGAAGTTGGCGATCTGGTGGATGCGATGTTTGGCGGCCACTGCAATGCTTTCAGCGCCCGGATGGCCAACGGCGTTTCGATCATGGGGGGCGGCTGGGCCTGGCGGAGCTATGCCCGCCTGACCATCACTTATGATCGGGCGGCGGGCGCGATCGCGGCGATGGATCAGGCGCTGGTCAGCGTGGAATACAGCAGTGAGAATCCCGTCACGCCTGACCCCGACCTGCTGGCGCTGGTTGATGGGTGGCAGGCCCGCGTGGACGAGACGCTGGCACGGGAGATCGGCTACACGGCGAGCGGCCTTGAGCGCCGCAGCCCGGAGATGGTGAACTGGGTGACGGATGCCTGGCTGTGGGCCTACCCTGCGGCGGATGTGGCGATCACCAATTTCGGCGGTTTCCGCGATGCGATCCCGGCGGGGCCGATCACGCTGGCCGATATCGTCGCCGTGCTGCCCTTTGAAAACCGGCTCTATGACGTGACGCTCAGCGGGGCGCAGCTTGCGGAAAATCTGGCCTGCTGTGGTGGGGCAGTCGGCGGCATCACGTACACCCGGCACGGGGGCAGCGTGGAGATCACCTTCATGGACGGGCGCGCGTTTGACCCGGAGGCCATGTACCACGTGCTGGTCAACGATTTCATGTATTTCGGTGGTGATGGTTATCTGTTCCAGGCGCAGGACCCCGACGCTTATGATACCGGTATTCAGTGGCGGCAGCCGGTGATTGACTGGACGCTGCAGATGGAAACGACGCCGGATGATCCGCTGGAGAACTATCTGGATTTCACGCTGCGCACGCCCTGATGGGATCGGGCGTGTGATGGCATCCTGGCCGCTGTGTAGATTCCAGATGCAGCGGATGCAAACGGATTCCGTCGCCTGCCGCTCACCGCTTCTTCTCTTGTCTCCTGCCACCTGCCTCTTGCCCCTCCAACACTGGCCGCTGTGTCGCCGGGGAATGAATTCCCTGGCTGAGCAGGAAAAGTCCGGTTCAAACCGAACTTCGTGGAGGTGGTGATTGCCAGTCCAGATTCATCTGGCCTTTGTTTGCTCAGCCCCGGAATTGATTCCGGGGCGTGGGACACGCCGATGAAATGGATTCGCACAGATTCTTTCGCTTGCCGCTGGATGCTCACCGCTTCTTCTCTATGTCTCCTGCCACCTGCCTCTTGCCTCCCCTCTGGATCGCTTGCGTGAACGTGCAAATCGGCGTATGGTAGCAGTGCCGCTGCCGCAAAGAGAGACTCCTTACGCCCTGCCAGGTCTGTGAATTCGCTCGTCGCCAGGCACTCGCCGCTGGCCGCTGTGATTACAGGAGCGCGTCTATGCGCCGTACCAAGATTGTCGCCACGCTTGGCCCTGCCACCAGCACCCCGGAACGTCTCGCCGATCTGATCAACGCCGGGATGAACGTGGCCCGCTTCAATTTTTCACATGGCAATCACGCGCAGCATGCCGCTCGCATGGTGACTCTGCGGGCCGTCGCCGCCGAACTGGGGCGGCCTGTGGCCGTGATGCAGGACCTGCAGGGGCCCAAAATCCGCACAGGGGCGCTGGTTGGCGGGAAACCCGTGAGCCTGGTCGCCGGGCAGATGTTCACCATTACCACGGAAAACATCCTCGGCGATTCAAAGCGCGTCAGCACGACCTATGAGGCGCTGCCGAAGGATGTCAAGCCTGGCAACCGCATTCTGCTGTCCGATGGCACTATTGAGCTGCGGGTCATCAGCACGACCGACACCGAGGTGATCTGCCAGGCGCTTAACAGCGCCACACTGCGCGAACACCAGGGCATCAATCTGCCGGGGGTGACCATCAGTGCGCCGACCGTCACACAAAAAGATATGGACGACCTGCGCTTTGGGCTGGAGCAGAACGTGGATTACATTGCGCTGTCTTTCGTCCGGCGGGCGGAGGATATCAAGCAGGTCAAGGAGGTGATCGCGGAGGCCGGGCGGGATACACCGGTCATTGCCAAGATCGAACGTCCGGAGGCGCTGGATGTGCTGGACGAGATTCTGGCCGTGGCCGATGGCGTGATGGTGGCACGCGGCGACCTGGGCGTGGAGATTCCGCTGCGGCAGGTGCCGATCATCCAGAAGGAGATCATCGCGGCGGCCAATGCTCATACCGTGCCGGTGATCACGGCGACCCAGATGCTGGAATCGATGATCGATGAGCCGCATCCCACCCGCGCGGAAGTGACCGATGTGGCCAATGCCATCATTGATGGCAGCGATGCTGTGATGCTCAGCGGCGAGACTTCCATCGGTAAGTATCCGGTGGAGACGGTGCGCATGATGGCCCAGATCGCGGAGACGACGGAAAACAGCGCCTACTGTCGTACTTCCGGCGACGCGGAGGATGTCTACCGGCTGCTGCACCACGTGCAGACTGCGCCGCAGGCCATCGGGGCGGCGGTCAGCGCTATCGTGCAGACGCTGCCCGTCAGCGCGATCTGGGTGTTCACGCAGAGCGGCAGCACGGCGCGGCAGGTGGCGCATTACCGGCCCGGCGTGCCGATTCTGGCCTTCACGCCGTTCGAGCATGTGTACCGCCGCCTCAGCCTGATCTGGGGCGTGACGCCGATCAAGAGCCAGTACATCGAGACCGACCGCAACTTCTGGGAGCGCATTCCCGCCACAGCGCTTGAGCAGGGCTATGCCCGGCCCGGTGAGACGGTCATCATCACGGGCGGCCACCCGCTCAACGAGCATGGGCCGACCAATTTCCTCAAGATATACGAGATCGGGGCGGCGTAGCAGCGCCGCGAAGTGGTTTCAATTTCGCTGCATAACTCCACTTGCAAAGCCGCACCCCAGATGATTATAATTGCCGCTCTCCATGCGAGACCGGAGTGCCTTCTTGTGCGTTGTGGCCTTTTTCTGGCCACCTGCTTGCACACCGTCATCTGCCAGAAGCACCGATGCATCCGTCTGTCACACCGTTTAACCATCGCTTACACACTGCTGTCTTCTGTGTTGTCATCCTGGGTACCTTTTTCCTCTCACCGCTGGCAGTGACTGCCAGGCCGCCCATTCGTCTGCCGGAAACTTCATGCCCGGCGGGAGATTTGCAACCCTTTGTCTATGACAGGCAGACTGCCGCCAGCGCTGCTTACAGTCTCTCTATACGCGGGCCTGCACACAGTCCCACGATCTACTCTGGCTTCGCCAACAATTCGGCAGTGTTCATTTCGGCGGTTCTTTTCGCCGGTGGCTTTCCCATGGTCAAAGGCCCCAACATGGAGAACGACCCGGTGAATCTGCCGGATGGCGAGGCCACCGTGAACGGATGGCGCGCTTATATGAACCCCTACGGCGTGGTCGAAGGGAACTATGTCTGGCGATTTCACGATCATCCGGACGCTCCCGGCAGCTTTGCGCTGGTCGGCTATGTGACAGGCCGGGGCGCGGGCGGCGAGCGCGTGATGCATGAACGATTCGCGCCAGTCACTGTCGCAGGGCAGATCGTATATCCTGACCGCGATGGCTGGCGGCTGAATGCCCCCTTCCTGAGCGTAATCCGGCAGGTGACGGGAGCAGCGCAAGGGGATTATATCTGGATCGACTCCGCCCCATCACACGGCTTTATCATCCTTGGCTTTGGCCCGGCAGTCCGCTGCAATGCGGAGGCACTCGCGCCCGGCAATATCATCCTGCAAGGGGAACAGGTGATCCTCTCACAGGTGGCCGGGGTGGATTACATCCCCGAATCAGCGGAGACAATTAACGGCGTGCCCTATGTCGTGGACTGGGGACTGCAGCGTGATACGGCCAGGCCGTTTTACTGTTCGATGGCCAATGATCCACGCACGGGCCGGGCTTTCAACCACACGGAATGGCAGTTTATTCACATCCCCGATACGGGCAGCGTGCGCTGCGAGGATTATTATCAACCCAATTTTGTGATTGATGCCACAGGCCGGGCCTTTCCCCTGGAGCCGTAGGCGTGTCAGTGAGCACCTGCTGAAAGACAAAAGTCAGTTGTTTTTTGTGGGGCCGTTTTTCTATGCTAGAATAGCAGTAAATCGGCCGTTTCATATCACTCGTCGAGGTCGCCATGCCCCAGCTCACCGATCAATTTGGCCGCAGGATCAACTATCTTCGCATTTCGGTGATTGACCGCTGCAATCTCCGCTGCCACTTCTGTATGCCGCTGCACGGGCTGGAATTCTACGCACAGAACAGGCTGCTTTCTTTTGATGACCTGATTTTCATGCTGCAAATCGCCAACCGGCTGGGCATTGATCGCGTGCGCCTGACCGGTGGGGAGCCGCTGCTGCGCCCCAATTTGCCCGATCTCATCCGCCGCATCAAAACCGAAACCGGCGTGCGCCAGGTTTCGATGACGACCAATGCCATGCTGCTGGCCCGCCACGCCGACGCGCTGGTGGACGCCGGGCTGGACTGGGTAAACGTCAGCCTGGAATCGCTGCGCCCGGAGCGCTACCACAAGATCACCCGCTTTGGCATCCTGGAGAACGTGTGGGAGGGCATCCGCCGGGTATCTGAGGCCGGGATTCCGACGATCAAGATCAACGCGCTGATCATGAAGGACGAGAACGACGACGAATTCGAGGCCTGGCTGGACCTGATCCGCGAGCGCGATCTGGTCGTGCGTTTTCTGGAAGTGATGCCCATCGGCGAGGTCAATAACAACGGCGGGATGGACAAATTCGTCAACCTGACCGAAGTCCGGGAGCAGTTGATCGCCACGCATGGCCTGGTTCCCGCGCAGGTGGAGCGGGGCAACGGCCCGGCGCGCTACTGGAAAGTGCCCGGCGCAAAGGGCAAGATCGGCTTCATCACCCCGATATCGGATAAATACTGCAATACGTGCAACCGCTTCCGTTTGACGGCCATCGGCGACCTGCGGCCCTGCCTGGCCTATGACACCCAGGTCAGCCTGGGCGAGGCCATCAAGCGCCGTGACGCAGCAGCCGTCGAAGCGGGATTCCTGGAGGCCGCTCACCTCAAGCCGCGGGGGCACCGCTGGGAAGTCGGCCAGACGACCCTGACCGGGATGTCCAACCTGGGAGGGTAGGGCCGTTCATGCGCGTGCACGTGGTTTTCTACGGCAGGCTCAAACAGGATACCGGCACAAAACAGGCCGTGCTTGATTTTGACGCGCAGGCGCTTACCGTGCGTGATGTCGTTGACCGGGTGGTGACGCAGTACCCGGCGCTGCGCCCGCTGCTGGATACGGTGGCCTGCACCATCGGCGCGGAGCTGGTCAGCCCGGATCAGGCCGTGCGTGATGGCGATGAAGTGGGTCTGCTGCCCCCGGTCAGTGGAGGATGACTCTCACCATGAGCAAATGGATCACCGAAGCGCCGCTTGACCTCAACGCACTCCTGCAGGAAACGGAAGACCCCGCCAGCGGCGCGCTGGTCATTTTCACCGGCACGGTGCGCAACGAAAACGACGGGCGTCCCGTGCAGGGCATGACCTATGAAGCGCACACCGCGCTGGCGGAAAAAGTGCTGCGGCAAATCGAGGCGGAAGTGCTGGAACGCTTCCCCGTGCGGCGCTGTCGCATTCAGCACCGCATCGGGGCGCTGCAGCTTGGCGAGCCGAGCGTGTATGTGGTCGTGCGGGCCGGACACCGGGCGGAAGCCTTCCAGGCGGCGCGCTACGGCATTGATGAGGTCAAGAAGCGTGCCCCGATCTGGAAGGAAGAGCATTACATCACCGGCGACAGCCGCTATCTGGACGGCACGCCGCTGCAGCCGCCCCAAAAGGAAGAGTACCCTGAATGAAAGACGTCACACACAAAGACGACACCCTGCGCGAGGCCATCGCGGAGGTTTATCTTGATCTGCCGGAAGAACTGAAGACCATCCTGCGCGAGCGCAGCGCGGAGAAAGGCGACGCGCTGGAACTGGCGCGGGCGGCGGCGGCGCTGGCCGCCAAAAAGACCTGGGACCTGATCCCCTTCTGCCACCCGATCCCGCTGACCTACGTCGGCGTCAGCTATGAATTCGTGGACTCCGGCGTGCGCATCGAGACACGCGTCCGCACGCTGGCCCCCACCGGCGTGGAGATGGAGGCGCTGACGGCGGCCAGCATGGCGGCGCTGACCATCTACGATATGCTCAAGATGTACACGCAGCAGATGGT
>JALSTC010000491.1 GCA_026983935.1 Ardenticatenia bacterium | reverse complement strand
CGCCACCGGCCCGATGCCCATGATCTCCGGGCGGACCCCCGCCACATTGAAGCCGACGAAGCGGGCAATCGGCTCAAAGCCAAGCTTCGCCGCCGTCTCCGCTTCCATCACGATCACGCCTGCTGCGCCATCGCTCAGCGGCGAGGAGTTACCGGCAGTCACCGTGCCGTTCTGCTTGAAAACAGGCTTGAGCCTGGCCAACTTCTCAACGCTGGTGTCCGGGCGCAGATGTTCGTCCCGGTCGAAGACCACCTTCTGCCGCACCTGCTGGCCATCCGGCGTCACGGAGACTTCCTCGAACTCGACGGGGACGATCTCCTCAGCAAATTTCCCGGCCTGCTGCGCGGCAGCCGCCTTCATGTGGCTGTGGTAGGCAAACTCATCCTGCGCCTGCCGCGTGACCTCGAACTCTTCGGCCACATGCTCTGCCGTCAGCCCCATGCCCATGTACACTTCAGGGCGATTCTCTGAGAGCCAGAGATGGGGGCTGAGACGGAAACCTGTCATGGGCACCAGACTCATGGTCTCCACGCCTCCGGCAATGATGATATCCGCGCCATTGGCAATGATGCGCTCGGCAGCGATGGCGATGGACTGCAGGCCGCTGGAGCAAAAACGATTGATCGTCTGAGCGGGAACTTCTACCGGCAGCCCGGCCAGAGCCGCCACCGGACGGGCAACATTCAACCCCTGTGAACCTTCCGGAAACGCGCAGCCCAACACCACGTCATCTATCAATGCCGGGTCGAGCTTTCCCTCTGTCTGACGCAGCAGCTCTTTGATGACCGTCGCCGCCATGTCGTCCGGGCGCAAATTACGTGTGGTGCCCTTTTTGGCCCGGCCAACCGCCGTCCGGGTCATCGCCACAATCACTGCTTCTCTCATCAACCTACTCCTTCCGGTCATGCTGAACCTGTCTTGCAATCGCTTCGATGCCTGCCACGAAGTCAGCTTTGCCCCCCTGCGAGGGGTGACGGACTTTTGTATGCGGGATATTCATCCGGGTCAGCGACTGATCGGCCTTATTACCAACGGCCACGACCAGATCAACCGCAAACAGCCGCAGAATATCCGCCAGAAACCGCTGCCCGATGGCAAGCTCCCCGGCACGCGGGGGGCGATTCGACCAGGGGTTGCCCGCTCGATGGGGATGGAACGGGAAGGCGCTCCAGATCAAGGGCAGTATACCCACAGCGGCGATGGTGTTCCACACGATCGTCGCGCTGGGTTCCTTTTTGACCCGTTCGATCTCCTCCGTCTTACGGTAGCCGTGCGCCTCGCCAAAGATCGGCACACCGGGCACGCCGTTTAGCATGATGTATTCGCTGGTGAAGGGGATTCCTGAAAGGCGGCAGCCCTGGTAACCGGGCGCTTCCCCGACCAGCAGCACATGCGGCCTGTGGCTGGCCATCTGCCTCAGATACAGGCGCAAGTTCTCCCGACGGATGGCATTGTCAGGGCTGTTACGCGCATACTGGTTGAAGGCGTCCGCCCCCACTTCAACCGCTGCCAGCGCCTCAATAAAATCATCGAAGTGATTTTCCATACAATCGCCCGGCGTCCCCGCTATCCCTTGACTGCGCCCATCGTCAGCCCGCGCACGACATACCGCTGCACGAACAAGGACATAATCACCGGCAGCGTGACGGCGATAAGCATACGAGTGGAGACGAAACCGAAGTGGATGCCCCGCACTGTCCCCGTGCTGGCGATCAGGATTGTGTACGGCTGCGCCTTACGGCTGGTCAGCACACTGGCAAAGAGAAATTCATTCCAGGCAAAGGCGAAGCAGATCACGGCAGCCGCAGCAACTGCCGGGCCGGCCAGCGGCAGCGCCACACGCCAGAACACCTGGAAGCTGTTTGCCCCATCCACCAGCGCGGCATCTTCCAGTTCATCGGGAAACTCCGCGAAGAAATCCCGCATAATCAGCACCGCGAACGGCAGCACAAAGGTCGTATTGACCAGAATCATACCAAACTGAGTATCCAACAAATCGAAGCGCTGCAGCATCAGCAGGAACGGGATCAGAGTCGCAACCGGGGGCAGAAACCGCTGCGACAGGAACCAGGAGACCAGATTCCGGTTGCCGATCCGATAGCGGAAGCGGGCCAGGCCATAGCCGGTGATTGTGCCCAGCAGCGTGGCGATGAGGGTCGCGCCGATGGAGATCGCCGCGCTGTTGCCCAGCGCTTTCATCGCTTCCCGACCGCCCAGCCCCAGTTCAGCGCTCCAGTTTTCCATCGTCGGCTCATACTGCAAGAAAGGGATCATGGTCGGCTGCAGCGCATCTCGCTGGTTCTTGAACGACGTGATGAGCGCCCAGATGAAGGGGTAGAGCACCGCCAGGGTCACCACCACCACCGTGAGCCACAGAACCACCCGCGAGATCGTCTCCCTCCGTGGGAAGGAGCCGGTTATGCTACGGGATGTTGGTGGTGA
>JALSTC010000490.1 GCA_026983935.1 Ardenticatenia bacterium | reverse complement strand
ACAGGATGCGCCGTTCTGATGCCCTCTATGCTGGAACGTTACCCCCACCGCGATGCCATGTACAACGTCCTGCCGCGGGGCGTTGTGGCGTATGATCGCTACCAGGATCGGCTTGTGATGCTGGACGCGCCGGGCAGCGAGATATGGCTGCGCATTGACGGCAGGCAGCACGTCACTGCTCACCATTGCCGGGGACATCGCCGGGCACAGCGGACGCCCCCTATCAGAAACTGCCAGCCGTGTGATTGCCATGACCGGCATCCTGATCGGGGAGGGCCTGCTGCATTTGAACACCGCCCCGACTCCCCACCCTTATCATCTGGCTGTACCAAAAGAAGATCACGACCCCGAACAGGCAATGGAAAGCATGCGCCGTGCCGGATGGCTGGAAAATGACACGCCCTGAACAGCCGACAACCACACTTTATCGCTACCAGAGCAGTGGGTCGCCGCGTCCGGCGCTGCTCATTCTGGCTGTTACCCTGCCTCTGACCGTCCTGCTTCCAGCGGCAGACCTGCGGCTGCTTGCCGCCCTGTTTGCTCTACCGTCTCTCGTATGGCTCGCTTACGAATGCCGACGGCGGCGCACCGGTCTGCTGCTGACGATCGATACGCTCATCATTCGCCATCCACTGGGCCTCCGCCCGGAACAAATCCCCTACACCCAGATCGGGGGCGTGATTCACTGGACACGTGGGCCGCGGCTGGGCATCGTCTACTACATCCCCCGCCCGCCGTTCGAAGGTGAAACCGATCCCAGACCGCCCCGCTTACGCGCTACGGCCACAGCCCCACTGACCGATCTCCCAACAGCACTCGCGGATATACGCCAGCGTATCACACAGGCCCAACTACCAGAAGCGCCATTCCCCCGACTCACAGAAACCGATGTCGAAAAAAGGCTGCGCAGCCGCCGCCTGCGGCGGGTTGGTCTGAGTATAGCCGCGTTTCTGGCAACGCCGCTGATAGTGATCATCGCCGCTCATATCGTATTCGCCCTGCTCCGCGCCCTACGATGAAGTTGCCGCACTGTGCCACAGCACTATAATGCGCACCCAGGAGAGCGCCAAAACATGAACGAGAAAATTCTAATCGGCCACAGAGTCGATGTGCTGGACAAAGGCTGGGTTGAACTGCAAGACCTGATGGGGGACGACCTGGCAATTGTCAATGCAGCCCGCGTTTCATTCCTGGGGGAAAGCAAAGGCACAGAGCGCGATAAGAAGCTGCTCTTTTACCTTCTTCGCAACCGCCACACGACACCTTTCGAGATGGTCGAGTTCAAATTCCGCGTGCGTGCGCCGCTGGTGACCTGGTGGCAGTGGGTGCGCCACCGCACGTTTCACTATCAGAGCGTCAACGCCCAATCCGGTCGCTACACGCCTTTTCAAGAAGATGATTTCTACATCCCGGATGTCTGGCGCTTGCAGGCAAAAGACAATAAACAGGCCAGTGAAGGGACACTGGAAGGGCCGGATGGAGAGGCCCTGACAAGGGAACTTGTTGAGCACTACAAGCGAGGTTACCAACTTTACGAAAAAGCCATACAACAAGGCATTGCCAGAGAAATGGCACGCTTATTCCTCTCCGGCTTTGCCGTCTATTACACCTGGATCGTCAAGGTGGACGCCTGGAATCTGATGCACTTCCTGCACCTGCGCATGGCGGACGATGCCCAGATGGAAATCCGCGTCTATGCCCGCGCCATCTTCGAGCACTTCTTCAAGCCCGCCCTGCCCTGGACAAGCGAGGCCTTTGAAACCTATATCCTGCGGGGCGAGGACTGAACCTTAACCCGTCCCTTCCTGAGGGGCTTCCGTCGAGATTGTGATTGGAATCAGCTCACCGGCGATTGTCTGGCAGTACGGTTGCCCTGCAGAGTCCAGCGGCAGCACCTCCCAGCCAAAAACAGGCACCTCACCGAAAGCCAGCGCCTCCTGAGACACATTGAAGACATCGGCAGGCACGACATACCAATCCACATCCGGCGGAATCTGATCCACAAACAGCTCACGCCCAGAAATATCCAGGATGCGGATCCGGTAGCCCGCCGGCCCGGCAAGCTGCACCCAATACAGCACGGGAGAAGCTCCCAGCGGGAATGTATCTTCCAGACGATCATAATCCGGGCGGAACGTGGCGCACTCATCCGGATAAGGCGTGGGGGATACATCCGCTGTTGGCATCATGGCTGGTGGCAGGGTGAACGTGGGCCGGATAAAAGGCGTCCACGTCGGAGGCAGCGGCTGCCGCGTTGGCAGTTCAACGGTTGGCGTCGGTGAAGCATCCAGAGCTTCTGCTGTTTCCGTGGCAGCAGGTGTGGCCTCTGGGGGCGCGGACTGCGGCCCACAGGCCGCCAGCAGCAGCAGACCACCTGCCAGTATGAGCGGTAACAATTTCATCCACAGCCTCCAGACTAGATCGGGACTTCCGGCGGCAGCGCAGTGATGACTGCGCTGATCAGGAACCAGATCACCAGCACAACCGCGATCAAAACCCCAAACACAACAAAACCTGCCGCCCTGCTCGCAGAAGACGGCTCCGGGTTATCGCCAAAACCGACCAGCATCCACCAGCCAACGGCATAAGTGATTACGCCAACCACAACTGAGATCACAAAAGCCAGGGTAGCCGTATCCAGATCATACAGCGCCGCCGGCCCCAGCAGCAGCACCGTGAGCTGTGAAGCAAATACAGCCAACAATAAAGCAATTACGGCGCAAAGAATCACCCGGACAAGCCGCGGCCAGCCTGACAGCCGCGTCCCCCAGACTTCCATACGGGATAGTTCCTGCCGACTCATGATCCGCCACTCCTCAGAACACCCATACTAGAACGGGAACGTCTGTGGGAAACGGTCATCCCAGGCCACAGACGCTTCCTCTGACTGCAGATAGGCCAGGATGAACTCATCCAGCAGTCCTTTATTCATCACCTCTTTGACGTTCGCCAGGCGGACGCCTGTGCGCGCATCACGGATATAGCGATCGCTGCGCTCCAGGGCATACGTGCGGATGACGCTGTGCTTCTCCGCCGGGGGCGGCTGACGCTTCCCTTCCGCAATTTCCGTTTTAATGCGCTGATAATCCGCCAGCCACTCCTCGACATCTGTTTTGTCCGGGATGGCAAACACCTGCACGCGCGCGTGTTCCTCGTGTGTCGAGTCTTTGCCCACCAGCTTATGAATGCCGCGCTCGCCCTTCAGAAAGCCAAACACATTGGTCCCCTGGAAAAACAGCGCTATCTCATCCACGGCTTCGTAGTGGGCATATTTTTTCAGCAGGTCACGGAAGTTGCCCGCCGTCACATGAACAAACCGCCTGCTACCGGGAGCCTCCTCATCCGGTACGAGCAGATACAGGTCGCGGTCGTACCCCTTACGCTCTGCCCAGCGGAGATACACCTCACTAAGCCGCCGTGCCCAGGCATCATGCGGCCTGTCCGGCTTCAGGCCGGGCGATGTCCCCAGTCCACTGATCAGCATCATTGCCTGATTACGGTGAGGCAGATGTGCAGTCAGCAGTTCGATGTTCAGATAGCTGACGTTGCGATGCAGTTCTTCGTAATCCGCGGCCAGCTCCGCCTGGTAGCGCGTATCACGCTCCCGATTCACCAAAACAGCGAAATCTTCCAGATACTCGGCCCGATCCAGGAGCTGCTTCAGGCGGCGCAGCAGCCGATCCAGAAAATAGAAGCGAGTGAGCTTGATCCGTGCCCGATTACCGTTGTCCCAGAAGTCCGGTTCCCCGGTAGCCTTAAGCAGCCGAACTTTTTCACTGCGCATTTCCCGGACAGTTTCGCTGTTCTCCCAGTCGGCCAACTGACGGCGCAGTTCCGCAAAACCCTCAACCAGTGCCGGGCCGTCCAGCTTGACCCGTCGTGCTCCCCGGCCATCCATTGCGCTGGAAAGCGAGACAGTCGTCGTGCGCTGTGCTTCATCAATAGGAACGGTCTTGAGCACAATCTGGCCATCATCGGCCAGAATGCGCAGCAGTGCCTGATCCTGCGGATCGCGACGAGCCAGGGCACGCGCCATCGGCGCTACCACCAGCCGCTCGATCTCACGCTTCAAGGGACGCGCACCGTAAACCGGCGAATACCCGTGCTCCAATACCAGGTCAATAACCGAGTCGTCAATCTCAACAATGATGTTGCGCCGGGTAATTCCATCTCGCAGCAGGATTTCACCCAATTCGCGGGCCGCGATCTGGTGCAGCGCCTGCATCGTCAGCTTGCGGAAGGTCACGATCTGATCAATGCGGTTGACAAACTCCGGACGGAAATACTGTTCGATCCGCTCCCGGTAATGCGAAGACAGGAATTCGTCTCCCGCGCTGCCATCCGCCTCCCGCACAAAGCCAGGGGGACGCATCGCCCGCTGTTCTGAACCCAGATTACTGGTCATGATGATGATCGCATTATGGAAGTATGTCGTCCGCCCATTGGCGTCAGTGAGGCGCGCCTCGCCAAAGACCTGCAGCATGATATCAAAGATGCGCGGATCAGCCTTCTCAAATTCATCCAGCAGCAGCACGCAAAACGGCTGCTCCCGCACCTTCTTGGTCAGCTCACCATCGGTATTGAATACGCCAATCAGACGGGCGACGCCGTCCGCACCGACATACTCGCTCATGTCAAAGCGAATCAGACGGCTCTCCTCGCCAAACAGATAACTTGCCAGCGCCTTGGCCATCTGCGTCTTACCGACGCCGGTCGGGCCGATAAACATGAACGTCCCCAGAGGCTTCGCCGGATCGTTGAGGCCGGCCTTGACCGTCAGCACAAGGTCCACCATGCGCTGCACAGCCTCTTCCTGGCCCAGAATGCGGCTCTGGAAGTAGCTTTGCACTTCCTCCGGATCGAGGCGGGCGGTATCCGATACGATAAACTCTGGCAGGCCGGTCTGCGCGGCAAAAGTGGCGATCACGTGCTCCCGCCGGACAACAGGGCGCAAAAAGCCGCTGCGGGAGCGGGCCGCGTCCGCCGCCGTGCTTTCCAGCAGACGAATAGCTTTACCCGGAAAAGACCGGTACGGCAGGAATCGCCGGGTCAGTTCAACAGCCGCTTCCGTCGAAGAAGGCTCCAGGCGGATGCTCATCTCCCGCTCCAGATCACGAGTCACATGCCCCAGCACAGAACGGCTTTCTTCCTCGCTCATCGGTTCCAGACGAATTGTGCGGAACAGGTTGATGAAGGCTGGTGCCATGCCTTCGCCCATGCGCAGGCGATCCTCGCTGGCCTCGCCAAGCAGCACAATCTCGCCCGCCTCAATATGCGGCTTAAGCGCCTGCGCCACGTTCTGGTCACTCTTTGACCAGCGCCCGATCTCGATCAGACCGGGCAGGTCCTCGACAAACAGAATATGCTGCTTCTCCCGGCATTCGTTCACAATGTCTTTCAGGCGCTCTTCCCAGGTGCCGATATACTGCGCCCCGGCAATCAGCCTGTCGGGTGTCAGCATCCAGACTTCGCGATCATGCAGGGCGGGGTCGCACTCCTTGCGCTGAATGCGCCGTACCACCTCATGCACGACAGAGGTCTTGCCAACCTCGCTGGCCCCGGTCAGCAGTACGCTGTTGTTCCGCACGCCTGAGAGCACACGCAGCACCATGTCTACCACATCATCACGGCGGTAGGTCTTGCGAAAACGCCCTTCGGCTGCCTGAGCCGTCAGATTGATACCGGTCTCACGCAACGCCCAGAAACGCTGCTGATCAGAGCCGAGATCGCCCTCAGAAAACAGCGAAGATTCCCTGGACGACTTGCGCAGCGGCACATCAATCTCCAGCGTATCGAGCGTTTCGCTGCGGGCGTGCTGATACTCCAACAACTGATCAAGTGCCAGTCCGTCCAGCCACGCGGCCAGCTCCGTAGCTGCTGTTTCCTGCAGTTCATCCCATTTGTAAACGTAGAACGTGAGTGGAGGATGTCCCAGCTTGGGCACGGTCACAAGCAGTTGGCCATCTTCTTCCTTCTTGACCAGTACACTGAACAAAAGCCGGATCTGCTCACGGCGCTTCTTGCGCGTGCGCCGATCCACCGGACGCATCTCCACATGGACTTTCCGCATCGCCAACGCAGAATCGAATTCCAGGTTATGCAGACGCGACGGCGGGATTTCTTTGATCCGCTCGGTCAGCGCTTCGGCCAGTTGGCCTTTAAGCTCATCCAGGTTGATTCCGTAAACGGCCATGTCATAGAACGGCAAAGGCACCACGGTGTAAGTCCTGTTGTGGTGCTTTTGCACGTACAGGTGAAACTTGAACTGCATAAAATATGTATCCCCGCCTATTTCGCAATACCCAGTCGGTCACATCCGACTCTAGCACAATCCCCCGCCAAGGGCCAAAAGCACATGTTCTACAGCGTATTGGGCCGATAGAGGTGGACAATTGGCCATGAGCGTGTACAATCTGCCCCTGTTGAGAGCATAAAATTACCTTGCACAGTCATTGGCAAGCAAATACACACGAACCAGACAAGGAGAGATACCATGAACCTTCTCCGGCGTCAGGCCCGGTTGGGCCTGTTGGCCCTGCTGATCATGATCGCCCCCCTGACGGTGCTGGCCCAGAACGAAGAGACCATTCGCATTGATGGCTCACGCATCGTTGCTGGCATCGTCGAGCCGCTAAGCGAGGCTTACGCGGAAGAGACAGGGGCCAACATTGATCTGGAAATCTCCGGCACAAGCAGCGGCATCACCCGGCTGTGCGCGGGCGACATTGACATCGCCACAGCCGCACGCCCGATCACACGCGCTGAAGCGGACGCCTGCGCTGAAAACGGAGTCGAGTGGGTCGAAGTTCTGCTGGGCTATGATGCCCTGGCGGTCATTGCCAACCCACTGTTTTCGTTTGCCGAATGCCTGACTCTCGGCGACCTGAGCACTGTCATGGGGCCGGGTGCAGCAAATACGGTCACCAACTGGAGCCAGGTGCGGAGCCAATGGGAAGCAACGCCCTTTGTCATTTACGCGCCACCCACCAGCGACACCACGTTCAATCTGCTGGACACCCTGCTCCCCGGTGATGGGCTGCGGTCAGACCTCAATACGCAGGAAAATATAGACGACCTGATCAACCTCGTGGCGGAAGATGTGGCCGGAATCGGTTTTGCTCCCCTGAGTGCCGTCATGGCGAGTGATGCCAACGTGCTGATCATTGCCCTGGACGATCTGAGTGGCAACGGCTGCGTTATGCCGGAGCAGAGCACGCTGGAGAACAATACATACCCGGCAGCCCGCGGACTTTACCTCTACGTCAACGCGGACAGCCTGGAACAGGACACCGTCTCCGGGCTGGTGAACTTCATTCTGGGCGACGCAGGCCGGGAAGCGATCGCTGACAATGGCTTCGTCACGTTGAGCGATTCGCTGGCCGAGCAAGTGCAGACCAACGTTGCCGACCGTGTCACCGGACGCCAGTTCTCCAAAGGCGAACCGCTGTACACAATCGCGCTTGACGTGAGCGGGTCGGTCACAGCGGAAACCTCACCGGCGGCCTTCCAGGTTCTTGACAACGTATCCGACGAGCTCACAGGCGCATATACCGGTATCGAAAGCACCGTGACCGCTTTCGGTAACCCCGCCGCCTACCGCAAACTGTGCAACGGTGAAGTCGATCTGGCGTCGGTCACACGCACACCGACCGAAGAAGAAGCAGGTGTCTGCGAAGAGAACGGCGTATCTCTATGGGAAGTCCCGCTGGGGAACCTGGCCGTCGTGATGCTGGTTCCCGCAGAGGCCGACTTTGCTGCCTGCCTGACCACCGAGCAGGTCGCCAACCTGTGGCAGTTGCAGGATGAGGACACCGTCACGAACTGGAACCAGCTCGGCGAAGATTTCCCGGACCTTGACCTGACGATCTTCCTGCCGCAGGACGGCCAGAGCTGGACCGATTTCATCCTTTTCCAGACCTCCGGCCAGATTCTCAATCCGCGGCGGGATGCACTGGAAAAAGACAATGACGCGCTCTATCGCGCCGCCGCCACGGCCAACATCGAAGGCGCGGCGACTTACGTCACGTTCGCCGAATATACGACGATCGACTCGGACGTGATGGCCGTTGCCATTGATGCCGGGGATGGCTGTGTTGAGCCATCGCTGGAGACGATCCGGGATGGCAGCTATGTGCTCTCGCGCCCGGTGTTCCTGCAGATCAATCAGGCAGCGCTGGCCCGTCCGGAAGTTCAGGCGGTTGTGTGGTACACACTGCGCGACAGCAGTGCCAGCCTGCTGGAAGACGCCGATGTGATCCTGCTGGATACGGACGTATTCGAAGGCTACCGGGAAACGGCCGTTGAATACTTCGTGGAAGCCGAAGCCGCGGCTGAAGCCCAGACCGAAACAGAGAGCGCTCCGACAGAAGAACCCACACCTGCGGAAGAGGGCACCGGCAGCACATCAGACGCAACACCGGAGGCCACAGCCGAAAGCGCGCAGTAAGAAACTGCGCATACGATCACCACAAAAAACAGGGCGCCCTATAGTGGAACGCCCTGTTTTTTATCCCCGACCAACAGTAGCGCACTAGCGCCGAAGCCTGATCTCGGCCGTCAGCGTTCCCTGCAGCGTCCCGCCCGTTGCAGCGCTCACGTCGTCTGTGGACTGGAAAGATGCGCCCGGAGTCAGCGGCAGCACAAAAGGCTGAATGTCCAGCGCCTCCAGCGCGGGCCAGAGCGTCTGCCGCTCAAATTCCAGCGGCTCGCTGAAGTCTGGACACTGCAGACGGTAATGTTCCACACGTTCAGGGTCATCAGGCCGGAGGTCAAACACCATTTCCAGCCCGGTTTCGCCAGGGCGAATCTCGCCCGTCAGCGTCACCCGTATTTCACCATCATCGGCGACAGCCGCCGTACATCCTTCATGCCGCACCGAAGTGATCAGTGATCCCTGACCGGAGAATGTTGCGTCATCCAGCACTTCGACCGGCACACCGCCGACAAAGCGCGTCTGCTGGATCACTTCGCCACCGTCAAACTGAAAGCGAAAGTCAATCTGCCACATCCCCCGATAGGGACCGACGTCGAACGCAGGTGCAGGGGTATTCGTCGGCATCACCTCCGGCGGCAGCGTGACAATCACAAAGGGCGTGACTGCATTTGCCTGGGACGGCGGGGGTGGCGCGGCGGACGGCCCACAGGCCGCCAGCACAAGCATCAGACTCAACAGTACAGCAGCAGGTCGTCGCATTCCACGGCTCCTTCCGGGCTGTCTCACAGATCGCTTCATCAGACAGTCTCGATCAGCGGCGCAGCGATGGCAGCACCAGATAGTCAATCCAGTTGCGCAGTTCCACCTCACGAATCTGCGGATCGAGGATGTCGTCTCCGACATTCAGGGCATCGCGAAGCTCCACCGAATCGGGATTCTCATACAGGCGGAACTGCATGTCGGCATACGCCAGTACGGCCTCGGTTGTTTCGAAGAAACCCTCCCGTACCAGCGCCTCAGCGCGGGCCCGAATCAGGCGGGCCATTTCATAGAGATTATATTCAGGATGGTACTGCGTGGCCCAGAATGTGCCGTTGGCATGTTTGACCTCCAGCGCCTGCACGTGCGTGTGATCGTTGGTGGCCAGCAGCGTTGCCCCGGCAGGCAGCGATGTAACTTCATCCAGATGCATGATAAAGCCATTGTAAACATCCGGCTTCCCCTTAAGCAGCAGCGATTTCTTACCCGCTTCCGTACGCCGGATGTTGCGAGCGATGCTCCACTCGCGTCCCTTTGGATTCTTTTTGACCTCCCCACCCGCCGCATAGGCCGCCATCTGAATCCCCCAGCAGCTTCCATAGGCGGGCACACCGGCCTCATAGATCGCCCGTGCCAGCTCAACCTGCCGTGTGACGCGGGGGTCATCCGTATGGTATATTGTCAGGTCGGAGCCGGTCCAGATATAGCCATCATAGGATTTGAGATTTGCGCCCTGCGGCAGTGCCGTGTCGTCATCCGCGATGAAAATCACATCCACCTGCGCCTGCGGCACATAGCGCCGCAGAAAATCGGCATAGAGATCATGGGGATGGCCGACATCGGAGCGGTCGAAATTCTCCCGGCTGCTGCGAGGATAGCAGTTGAGGATGGCGATAGAGAGGTTCTCGTCAACTTGCATCGAAGATCACTCCTTGAACAGTGCTGAAAGTCATGGCAAACAAAGGCCAGTGCAATTGCAAAATGGCGCAAAAGAGTTTAATCTAGATTTAACATCATAACGCTTACTTAACATTTCACAAAACCTGTTTTCTCTGCAACCCTATATGGAGCGAACCCATGCCCAACGGCTACCACGGCAAAATCCTGCATGTTGACCTCACAGCCGGGACACTGGAAATCGAAGAGCCAGACGAGCGCTTCTACCGCACCTACATGGGCGGCAGTGCCCTGGGTCTGTATTACCTGCTTAAGTTTACCCCGCCGGGCACAGATCCGCTTGCCCCGGAAAATACACTGACATTGGCTTCCAGCGTACTGACGGGCGTTCCCATCGCCGGGCAAAGCCGGATCACGGCAGTAGCCCGCTCACCGCTCACCGAGGCCGTCGGCGATTCACAGAGCGGCGGCTTCTGGCCTGCCGAGTTCAAATTCACAGGCTTCGATGCCGTTGTCATCCGAGGGCGATCGGAAAAGCCCGTTTACCTGTGGATACACAACGGCGAAGCTGAACTGCGGGATGCCTCTCACCTCTGGGGTCGGATCACCCACGATGTAGAGACGGCCATAAGAGAAGAGCTTGGCGACAAACGCATCGAGGTACTGCAGTGCGGACCAGCAGGTGAAAAAGGCGTGCGCTTCGCGGCCATGATCAACATGTCCAACCGCGCCAATGGACGCACCGGCATGGGCGCGGTCATGGGTAGCAAGAATTTGAAGGCCATCGCCGTGCGCGGAAAACAGCGCCCTGCCCTGGCCGATAAGACCGCCGTGCAGAAGCTGGCGAAATGGGGGGCAGTGACCATCCCCGAAACAATGGCAGGCATGACGCTACTCGGCACCACGATGATGGTGCGCATTCAAAACAAGCGCGGCGGGCTGCCAACTTACAACTACGACAGCGGCATCTTCGAGGGCTATGACAAGATCACCGGTGAGCGCATGCGTGAAACCATCCTCAAAGGGAACGATAGCTGCTACGCCTGTGCTGTACGCTGCAAGCGTGTGGTCGAAGTCAAAGACGGCCCTTATCAGGTTGATCCAGTGTACGGCGGGCCAGAGTATGAAACGCTGGCTACTTTCGGCTCCTATTGCGGCGTGGATAACCTGGAAGCCATCGCTGCCGCCAATCAGATTTGCAACCAGTACGGCATGGATACGATTTCCTGCGGAGCCACGATCGCCTGGGCAATGAACGCCTTTGAAGAAGGTATCCTC
>JALSTC010000489.1 GCA_026983935.1 Ardenticatenia bacterium | reverse complement strand
CGTTTGGCGCAAATGCATGCCAGCCGCTTCTTCATCGAGCATGCCTTTCGCGAAGCCAAGAGCGAACTGGCCATGGCAGACTACCAGGTGCGCCGATGGGACGGCTGGCATCATCACATGGCCCTGGTGATGATCGCCATGCTCTTTCTGGTCCGGGAGCGGCAGAGGTTGAAGGACAAAGCCCCCCTGTTGTCATTGGCGGATCTGGTTCTGGCATTGCGTGAACTGCTCCCACGGCCGGAACCCACGCCAGGCTCTATCGCGGAAATCGTCCATCACCGCCACCGAAGGCGACAAAATGCCTTGAAATCCCGCTTGAAACAGGCCGTTCATGAAATATGACAAAGTAGAATTAACTTATTTTCCCAAAAAAGTGGTCTTGACATTGGGGGCCACTTCACTTTGTGTCTTTCCCACCGGCAAAGAAAAAGGCTGACAGAAAGACAGCGGCCAGAGCGTATGCGATCCACTCATTGGTATGCCAACCATGCGGGGCCTGCATCGAAACGAGCCATTGCCGCCAGTTTCCACCCACGGCGTGCCAGCGCAGCCCCAGTCCTGTCAGCACTGACAGCAATGACAGAACCAAGAGCAGGGGGCGTGATGAGCGGTGTGCGTGAGCGTGCTTCCCGTCTTGCTCATATTCTGGCCGTAACGGTCCACACACACCATCGTGGCAGGGTTCGACCAGGCAGACCTGGGCGCTGTCGGGCATCTCCAGCTCGAATTCCAGGGTGGAATGACGGACCTGGTAGCGGTCGGCCAGTCGCTGTTTGATGCGCTGCTTGATGGTCTCGATTTTTCCTGCATCCTCCGGGTCGATCACCACGTGGGCTTCCAGGGAGCGGCGCTGTTCGTCGATATCCCAGACGTGTACGTGGTGGAGACTCCTGACCCCTTCCTCGTTTTCCAGGGTATGGATCAGCTCGGCGAGATCGATGTCCAGGGGGGTGCTTTGCATCAGGATGCGGATGGTGTGCTTGATTTCGCTCCAGCCGTGCCAGAGCACGTAGGCGGCGATCAGCAGCGTGCAGATCAGGTCGGCGATGGTCCAGCCGTACAGCAGGATCAGGCTTCCGGCGACGATCACCGCCACCGACCCCAGGGCGTCGGCGACGTTGTGGAGAAAGGCGGCGCGGATGTTGAGGCTGTGTTTGGACATGGCGTAGGTCAGCATCGCCGTCACCACGTCCACCAGCAGGGCGAATCCCCCCACGTAGACCACCAGCCAGCCCTCGATGGGCTCGGGGTTGAAGAAGCGGATGATGGCCTCGTAGATCAGATACAGCCCGATCAGGATCAGGGCGGTCAGGTTGATCAGGGCGCCGATCAGTTCCGCCCGCTGATAGCCGAAGGTGCGCAGCGCGTCGGCCGGCCGTTTGGCGATCCGGCGGGCGACCAGCGCCACCCCCAGGGAACCGGCGTCGGACAGATTGTGGAGGGCGTCGGCCACCAGCGCCAGGCTGCCGGAGACGATGCCGCCGACGATCTGGACCACGGTGAGCAGGACATTGACCAGCAGTGCCCAGATCAGCCGGGTTTCGCCGACATCGCTTCCGTGATGGTGATGAGGGTGGTGATGTTCATGTGCCATGGACTTCAACTCTCTTATCTTCAATACTGAATACCATACCCGACCTCGGAGAAAAAAATGAATGCGGAAAGATTCCAGCAGCGCATCGAAGGCTTCCAAAAGGCAGTCGAACGATTGGAGGAAGCCTGTATGCAGAAGAAAAACGACTTCATACGCGATTCAGTGATCCAGCGCTTCGAGTTCTGTTATGAGTTGGCCTGGAAAATGCTGAAACTCAAACTGCTCCAGGAAGACATCGATACCCGGAGCCCCAAAGCCACCTTGCAGGCGGCCCTGGAACTCGGGCTGATCGAAGATGGCAATGGCTGGACCGAACTGCACCGGATGCGCAACCTGACCACCCATACCTACGACGAATCCCTGGCGGAAGCGGTCTACGCTTTCGTCTGCCAGAGCGGATTATCCCTTCTGAAGCAATTGGCCGACCGGGCGGAAACGTGGAAACGCTGAACGAATACGGCCTTTCCGAAGCCATCATGGAAGATCTGCGGCGGGTGTTTGGGCGTTTTCCCGAGATCGAGCGGGTCCTCGTTTACGGATCGCGTGGACGGGGGGATTTCAAACCCCATTCGGATATCGACCTGGCGATCATCGCGCCGACCATGAGCCGGCAACGGTTCACCGAGCTGTGGTCGGAACTGGAGGATCTGCCAATCGTCTTCAGACTCGATGTGGTCCATTGGGACAGCATGGGCAACCCGCGCCTGAAGGAGCGGATTCTCCGCGAGGGGCGGGTAATCTATCAGCCCTGAATCACCCGCCATCCACCTTGGATCCATGCCTCCGGTCCGGATTCGGACCGCCTCTTCCCCTTGTAACACGTGGCTCTTGTCGTCCCTGCGGAGGCCGGTAGGGGTACTTT